>CABSMD010000008.1 GCA_902478725.1 uncultured Clostridia bacterium | reverse complement strand
ATATACATGCGGAAAGCCAACCGTGAGATAAAAGAATTTGATAAGATTGTAAATCTGGTGGAACGCTGTGATACGATTCGTCTCGGCATCAGCAACGAGCCAAGCCCCTATATCGTGCCGCTTTCTTTCGGATATGAGATAGCTGATGAAAAAATTGTATTCTACGTGCATGGAGCGACGAAAGGCAAACGGCATGAACTGGTTGCCAAAAATCCACGTGTCTGTGTTGAAGGGGATCTTTGCCATGGATTCGTGGAAACCGGACGAGGCAGCGTTACCTGCGAATATGAAAGCTTTATTGGGTATGGTAACGCGAAACTGGTAAAAGGAGAAGAGGCAAAAAAAGGGATCGATCTGATTCTGTCCCATTGTGGATTCCCCGGCTATCCCTATAAGCCAAGCGTATTTAAAGTGATGTCGGTCTATAAGATCGTTCTGGACGAGGTCAGGGGGAAGCATAGAAAGCTATAATCCCGCACAAATACCCCTTCTCCCGTTTACAAGGGCATGAATTGACCCGTCCGCTTTACACATGTTTAAGCCTGGAATGCCCATAGATTCATGATCTGGTTTTTAATATCGGAATAGGCCCATCTTTTTTTTGAATTTGCACGGCTGTTAGGGTCGTTGATCTGTATCTTCCCGTCTTGATAGCCTGTCATTACAATAAAGTGACCGGAAGCTGTAAAGTCTCCCTTCCCTACCGCGACGATAATCGGGTTTCCAGCCTGTAAGTTATCGGCAATCCGTTGTTCATCCAGCGGGAGCTCTACCACTTCAAGGCCAAGCTTCCTTCCGCCTTCCGAAAACAAGGTCCAGGTAGAACCGACTCCATCGGAAACGTACCCGTGTTGTGTGGCGAAGTCGGCCATCCATGCGGGATTCATGGTGGTTTCGCCTGTTAGGTAGATGGCGACCATCGAGAGGCAGGTAGGCCCGCATCCGGCCAAACCAACCAGACTGCCGGAATATTCCCGATAGCCCCACCGTTGATCCCATTGCATGAGCAGGGGGACGGAAGTGGTATTTTCATACTGGCTGAGATCGATAACCGGCGCCTGATCCTTTTTTTGCGGATACTCCAGAACAAATGCTTCCGCTTCCGGATTCCGTTTATAGAGTTCCACAAGCTCCTCCGTATAGGGGGAGAGATCAAGATCACTGATGGAAGCATGTTTTTTCAAATCCATGGCATCAGGCAATGTTCCTGACTTGCCTGCCGCCACATAGACTAACAGCGCTGCAAAGGCCATACAGGTCAATAAAAGAAATGTGTTTCGTTTTTTCTTTCTATTACGATGCCTTGCGTGGATGGAATCACTCTTTATTCTGTTTTTTGCTATTTTTGCATCACTGCTCATAAAAACTTTCCTTTCTTCCAAATCTTTTGTACCCCCGAAATATAGAAAAACAACCCTGCCAGTGTATATTAGCATACCATGACAAGGGCTGTTTTTTATTCGGATTTTAGAAAAGAAAGCTGCTTTTTTTCTCATAAAATACTTAAGATATTATGAAGGAAACGCAAGTTCTGTTTTTATTCCAGCAAACAATGGTTCTTCGCCAAATGCTCTTTTATCTTTTCAAAGCTCTGGTTGCTGATATCATGCTCGATTTTACAGCTGTCCTCATACGCGGTTTTCTCATCAACGCCCAAAAGCATCAACGCCTCTGCGATCACCTGATGGCGTTCGTATACCCTTTTAGCGATTGCAAGGCCTTTTTCGGTTAGCGTTATCCCGCCGGTTTCATCTACCGTGATATACCCTTCTTCCCGAAACGACTTCATCGCCACCGAAACGCTGGGCTTGGTAAAAGAAAGCTCATGTGCGATGTCTATACTGCGCACATACCCCTTTTTATTCTTTATCATTAAAATAGTTTCCAAATAATTTTCCGCTGATTCTTTAATCTGCATACCCGTGCCTCCTGTCGTTTTAAGTATAGCATATGGGGTTAGATATGTCAAACCAACCCTTTGACGGGTTCCCGTTGTTTCATAAGCATTGATTTTTTTGTAAGAATATATTGACAATTAAGATTTGTTGTGATAGACTGATTTATGGGTTAGGTAATACTAACCATTATTTTAAAACTGAAGTTAGTTTAAACTAATTGATAGGAGGAACCATGATGCCTTTGTCTATGGCCAATGTAGGGGAAAAAATGCAGGTCGTTAGGATCGGCGGTAAGGATGACACCAGGCGTTTTTTAGAAAACCTTGGTTTTGTTGCAGGATGTGAGGTAACAGTCATAGCAGAACTGGCGGGAAACATGATCGTTACTGTTAAGGATACCCGCGTTGCTATTGATAAAGCAATGGCAAGCAGAATATTTGTATAATCAATAAGAATACGGAAAGGAAGTTGAGTATGCGCACACTGAAGGATATTAAGGTTGGGCAGTCAGCAGAGGTTGTTAAGCTCGAGGGGGAGGGCGCTGTAAAACGCCGCATTATGGACATGGGCATCACGAAAGGAACCCAGATTCATGTCCGCAAGGTGGCCCCCTTAGGCGATCCGGTTGAGGTGACGGTTCGTGGGTATGAATTATCACTGCGTAAGGCAGACGCACAAAAAATTTTGGTTAATTAAAAATTTTAAGATAGAGTTAGACTTTCCTAACTCATTTTAGGGGGTATTTGTTATGTCAATCAAGATCGCGCTTGCCGGAAACCCAAACTCCGGTAAAACGACCCTGTTCAACGCACTGACAGGCTCCAACCAATTTGTCGGAAACTGGCCAGGCGTTACAGTGGAAAAAAAGGAAGGCAGGTTAAAAGGACATAAAGAGGTCTCTATAATAGACCTGCCTGGTATCTATTCCCTGTCTCCTTACACGTTGGAGGAGGTAGTAGCAAGAAATTACCTGATGAACGAACGGCCAGACGCAATATTGAATATCGTAGACGGAAGCAACATCGAAAGGAATCTATATCTGACCACACAATTGACTGAGCTTGGAATTCCTGTCGTTGTAGCAGTCAACATGATGGATGTTGTTAAGAAAAACGGCGACCATATTGATTTTGAGAGATTGCGTATGGAGCTGGGCTGTGAAGTCGTGGCGATTTCGGCTTTGAAGGGTACGGGTATCCTTGAGGCGGCACAACGGGCAGTGGCGGTAGCGAAAGGCCGGCAGGGATCTGTTCCGGGACATCGGTTCAGCTCCCGGGCGGAAGGGTATTTAAACCGCATAGCCGACCGGATCGGCAGCAGCGTCAGCCCGGAACAGAGGCGTTTTTATGCCATCAAGCTGTTTGAACGGGATGAAAAGATCTCGGCGCTGCTTCATAACTTGCCGGATGTCTCGGATGTGATTGATGAGGCTGAACATGAAATGGATGACGACACCGAAAGTATTATCACCAATGAACGCTATCACTACATATCCTCTATTATAAATAAATGTTATCAAAAAAGAAACAAATCGCAGTTGACCAGCTCGGACAAAATTGATAAGGTGGTCACAAACCGTTGGCTTGCGCTTCCCATTTTTGCGGTAGTCATGTTTATCGTATATTTCGTATCGGTTACTACCGTCGGCACATGGGCGACCGATTGGGCAAACGACGGCGTATTCGGCGATGGCTGGCACTTGTTTGGCATTGGCAGTTCAGCCTATGAAGAGTCGGTTGGAGAATGGGAAACCGAACAGGCCAAAATCGAGGCATTCTTGGCAGAGGCTGAAGAAAGAGGCATTGACACAGCAGGAATTACAGAAGCCTTGAGAACAGAAGAGCCGGATGAGACCGCAATGGAAGCATTCGCGGAGGAGGCTGCGGCCATTAAGGCCATTGCGGAAATAGAAAATGAGGACGGCGAAATTGAGGAGAAAATCCCCGTCAACATCACCGCCTTCCAGCGGGCGCTGGCGACGAAAGAACCCGATCCCGCCGATTTTGGGGTATGGGTACCCGGCATTCCGGTGCTGTTTGAAAAAGCCCTGGAGGCAATAGGTACGGCCGACTGGCTCAACAGCTTGATTTTAGATGGTATCGTAGCCGGTGTTGGTGCCGTCCTGGGCTTTGTGCCGCAGTTATTGGTTTTGTTCCTCTTCCTTGCTTTTTTGGAAGCTTGCGGCTATATGGCGCGTATTGCCTTCATCATGGACAGGATTTTTAGAAAATTCGGTCTTTCGGGCAAATCGTTTATTCCAATGCTGATCGGTACAGGCTGTGGCATTCCGGGCATCATGGCGTCACGCACCATTGAAAATGACCGTGACCGAAAAATGACGATCATGACTACCACCTTCATCCCCTGCGGTGCAAAGCTTCCCATCATCGCGCTTATAGCAGGCGCATTGTTCGGCGGTGCGTGGTGGGTCGCTCCCAGCGCATATTTTGTTGGAGTCGCGGCAATTGTTATTTCCGGTATCATCTTAAAAAAGACGAAGATGTTTTCCGGAGACCCCGCGCCGTTTGTGATGGAGCTCCCCTCTTACCATATGCCGACAGCCGGCAATGTTTTGAGAAGCATGTGGGAACGCGGTTGGTCATTCATCAAAAAGGCCGGAACCATTATCCTGCTTTCAACGATCGTACTCTGGTTCCTGCAAGGATTCGGCATAGAAGACGGCAGCTTTGGTTTGGTCGAAGACCTGAACAACTCCATTCTGGCGCAAATCGGCAGGGTGATCGCACCGTTGTTTGCACCGCTGGGCTGGGGCAACTGGCAGGCTGCGGTTGCAGCGATCACAGGGCTGATTGCAAAGGAAAACGTCGTCGGTACGTTTGGTATTCTATATGGTTTTGCAGAGGTTGCTGAGGACGGCGTGGAAATTTGGGGAACGCTCGCATCGAGCTTTACGGCGGTTGCGGCATACTCTTTCCTCGTATTCAACCTGCTTTGCGCCCCCTGCTTCGCAGCGATCGGCGCCATCAAGCGCGAAATGAACAGCGCAAAATGGACCTGGTTCGCAATCGGATATCAGACGGTGTTTGCCTATGCGGTTTCGCTCTGTATCTATCAATTCGGAAATTTCTTCACGGGCGGCGGATTTGGCATCGGAACAGCAGTGGCAATTATTGTCGTGGTAGCGTTTGTCTATCTGCTTGTTCGTCCATATAAGGAGAGCGGGATGCTCACGATAAAAGATAAGCCAGCCAATGTTTTAAGTATAAAATAGTTAGATAGCCTTGAAGGAGGTCTGTGCTATGGTAGCGACCATTGTAATTTCTGTTGTGCTGATTGCCGTTGTGGTGTTGATCCTGTTTTATATGAGAAAGAAAAAAAAGCAGGGAAAAGGCTCCTGTGGTTGTGGCTGCTCAGACTGCGCAATGTCACAGATATGCCACAAACACTGACGAATACCAACAAAACAGGTCCATTTTGCGACTTTGGCAGAAATGCAGGCAGATCAAAAAAGAACCGGTTCTTGAACCGGTTCTTTTAAAATCTTAAGACTGATTTTTTTGCAGCTGCTCGGCAATCATCATATCCTTGACCTTCATCAGCCTCGTCAGGTTACCGCGCTCGTTTTCATCCAGCTTCATGGTGATGCTCTTGATCGCCACCGTCAAATCCGGAATCATGACATATTCCAGCGCGTTCACCCGCCGGCGGGTTTTCTCAATTTCATCTGCCAGCAATTCGACCGTTTTTTCCCGTTCGGCCAACAGCAGCAACTTGTCAAACACGTCAGAAAGTACGCGCACCGCCCGGTCCAATTCACCGGATGTAAACGCCGTTCCATAGGGATAAATGCTGGTATTTTCAATCTCGTTATGGAATTGGAATTGCGGTACATCCACACTCATGATATTTTTTTGAGAAACCTCCAGACTCACCTTTTTGCTCGGATACATCAACGCCTCTTCCAATGCTTCTGAGGACATCAACGCGCTTGCGATCAAAAAATTGCCGTACGCCTGCATCAGGCTTTGCTCCACCTCTTCGCGCAGGCTTCGGTTCTCACGCACCAGCTCGAGAAACTGGCGCATCAGCTCGTCCCGCTTATCCTTTAACAGACGGTGCCCGCGCCGCGCCACCGCCAGCTTTTTTTTGAGCCTCGTCAGCTCCATTCTGGTAGGATTCACCCTAATTTCTGCCAATTCTTTTCACCCACCTTGGTTGGTTACCGCTTCAACCGATTTTGGAGAAGCTATAGAATACCCATTTTACCTACAAATCCGAGCCGTCACTCTACATCGTCCGGGAAATACTCGTCCAGATATTCGTCTCGGATACGCTTTAGCTCACTCTTAGGAAGGATGGACAACAACTTCCAGCCAATGGACAACGTCTCCTCGATGCTTCTGTCCGTATCAAATCCCTGGGAGACATAGACCTTTTCAAACTCATCTGAGAACTTGGCATACAGCTTATCGATATCCGAAAGCGCTGCCTCGCCCAGAATAACCGTCAGCTCCTTGGCTTCCTTCCCGCGCGCATACGCGGCAAACAGCTGATTCATCGTGTCCGCGTGATCCTCACGGGTCTTGCCTTTGCCGATCCCCTTGTCCTTCAGACGGGACAGGGAGGGCAACACATCGATCGGCGGGAACACGTTCTTACGGTACAGTTCCCGGCTCAGGATAATCTGCCCCTCGGTGATGTAGCCGGTCAGGTCGGGGATCGGATGGGTTTTGTCGTCCTCCGGCATGGTCAGGATCGGGATCAATGTGATACTCCCCTCGCAGCCGCGTTTACGACCGGCGCGTTCATACATCGTCGCAAGGTCGGTGTACAGATAACCCGGATAACCGCGCCGTCCCGGTACCTCTTTCCGGGCGGCCGAAACCTCCCGCAGCGCCTCGGCATAGTTTGTGATGTCGGTTATAATGACAAGCACATGCATGTCACAGTCAAACGCCAGATATTCGGCCGCCGTCAGCGCCATACGCGGCGTGGAAATACGCTCAATCGCCGGGTCGTTTGCCAGATTGACAAACACTGCCGCGCGGTCAATCGCGCCCGTTTTTCTAAAATCTGAGATAAAATAATCCGCTTCTTCAAAGGTGGTGCCGACCGCTGCGAACACAACGGCGAATTTCGCGTCACTCCCCAGCACCTTCGCTTGCCGCGCGATCTGGGCCGCCAGCTGCGCGTGAGGCAGGCCGGATCCGGAGAAAATCGGCAGCTTTTGGCCTCTTACCAGTGTGTTCAGCCCATCGATCGCTGAAATACCCGTCTGGATAAACTCCGAAGGGTAGTTGCGCGCCGCCGGGTTGATCGGGTCGCCGTTGACGTCCAACCGCTTCTCCGGTATAATTGCGGGCCCGCCATCCATGGGATTGCCCATGCCGTCAAAGATACGGCCCAAGATGTCAGGAGAGACAGCAAGCTCGATGCTCTTTCCCAAAAACCGCACCTTGCTCTCAGCAAGGTTGATGCCGGCGGCATTGTCAAACAACTGCACCAGAACATCGTTCCCATTGACCTCAAGCACCTTACAACGGCGCACCTCGCCGTTTTTCAGCTCGATCTCGCCCAGCTCGCCGAATTTTACACCGTCTACATTCTTTACCAGCATCAAAGGACCTGCAACCTCCGAAATGGTCCGATACTCCTTAGGCATGTTCCAATTCCTCCTTTGACACCAGGTTTTCTATCTGTACATCGATCTCTTTTTCGATCTCCGCAAATTTTTCGTCAATCTCCTGTTCGGAAATGTATTTCATCCTGCCAATCCGTTCGTTTACCGTCAACGCGTTTAAACGGTCAACCGTAACGCCCTCGCCCACCGCCTCCATGCATTTGTTATGGAACCGGACGATTACGCGCAGCATCTTATACTGCTTGAGCAACGAGGTGTAGGTGTCCACCTCGTGGAAGGCGTTTTGGTGCAGGTAGTCCTCTCGGATCGATTTCGCCGTTTCCAGAATCATCTTGTCGCTTTCAGACAAGGAATCCGCGCCAACCAGCTTGACGATCTCCTCAAGCTCAGATTCCTGCTGCAACAATGCCATGATGGTATTGCGCAGCTCCGGCCAGTCATACGCGACCTCCTGGCGGATCCATTCCTCCAGACGGTCTAAGTATAGCGAATAACTCTGCAGCCAGTTGATCGCCGGAAAATGCCGGCGGTAAGCCAATGAGGAATCTAGCCCCCAAAACACCTTGACGATGCGCAGCGTCGCTTGGGACACCGGCTCGGAGATGTCACCGCCCGGCGGGGAAACCGCCCCGATTGCCGTCAGCGCGCCGGTGGCGCCGCCCAATGTCTTGACCATGCCCGCGCGCTCATAGAACTGCGCCAACCGAGAGGACAGGTAGGCAGGATATCCTTCCTCGCCCGGCATCTCCTCCAGCCGTCCCGACATCTCACGAAGCGCTTCCGCCCACCGCGAGGTGGAGTCGGCCATCAGCGCCACGCTGTATCCCATGTCTCGAAAGTATTCGGCGATCGTGATTCCCGTATAGATCGACGCCTCACGCGCCGCAACCGGCATGTCGGAGGTGTTCGCGATCAGCACCGTCCGCTTCATCAGTGACTCCCCTGTTTTGGGGTCGATCAGCTCCGGAAACTCCATCAAAACGTCGGTCATCTCGTTGCCACGTTCGCCGCAGCCAATGTAAACCACGATATCCGCGTCTGCCCATTTGGCAAGCTGGTGCTGCACAACGGTTTTGCCGCTACCGAACGGACCTGGCACCGCCGCAACACCGCCCTTTGCAAGCGGGAAAAGGGTATCAATGACCCGCTGTCCCGTAATCAGCGGCTCCAGCGGCGGCATCTTTTCTTTATACGGCCTTCCGCGGCGCACCGGCCACCTTTGCAGCATACAAACATTGACCTGCGCCCCGTTTTTATCTTCTAATACCGCAACCGTATCGGTTATGGTAAAGCTTCCTTTTTCAATCTTTACAATCTTTCCCTCTACACCGGGCGGAACCATGATCCGGTGCTCTACCACGACGGTTTCCTGCACCGTGCCGATCACGTCTCCCCCTGTCACATACTCCCCTGCTTTTCGGCTCGGGACAAACTCCCATTTCTTTTCCCGGTCAAGCGGGCTGACCTCAATGCCGCGCGTGATATTGGGCCCGGCCTTTTCGTACATGTCTTCCAGAGGGCGTTGAATCCCGTCGTACATCTTTTCAATCAAGCCCGGGGCAAGCTCCACGCTGAGTGGGTATCCCATCGATTCCACCGGCTCACCTGGCCCTAAGCCGGCTGTTTCCTCATAGACCTGAATAGAGGCGCGGTCCCCGTGGATTTCTATAATTTCGCCGATTAAGCGCATATCGCTGACCCGGACTACGTCAAACATATTGGCGTCCCGCATTCCTTCCGCAATGACGAGTGGGCCCGATACCTTCACAATCGTACCTTTGCTGTACATACCCAACCAAATCCTTTCCTACAGAATATCCGAGCCGACCGCCCGTTCCACCGCGTTTTTGATCTTTTCCTTCCCCATCCCCAAGCTTCCTTTTGTCGAGGGAATCGGGATCACGGCGGGGAGCTGCTCGTCTGCGTACCGCCCGATCAGGTCGCTGATCTTGGCGGCGGCATCCTCTGTGATATAGAGTATCGCATACCCTTCCCCTGCAAGCCTCTGAAAAGTACGCTTGACCTCGTCCTCCTCCACTGCGGCAAAGGTGTCGATGCCCAATGGCACAAAGCAGCGGATACTGTCCTTATCTCCGATCACACCAATCTTATACATAAGTATTCCGCAACCTTTCCTCGATCAGCGCGTTGGGGATGCCGTTTTGCTTCCCGCTTAATATGATACGCGCGATCCTGATCTCATTTTCCTTGAGGAACAGATAGGCAACCAGCGGCTCCACACCGAATGAAAGCGTCCGCGCGCGGCTGACGAAATCAAGCAGGTAGTTGTCCAGCTTCTTCTCCGCCATTGTCATACCGCCGTCCTTTTCCAGTTCCTCGGCGCATTCCTCTAAAATTTCGGCATACGGCGTACCTTGCAGTCTTGCCAGAAACGTCTCCAGTCCCTCTTCCGAGGAACGCAGGAACGCCTCTTTGCCGATCTGCCCGCCGTCCACCAACGCCTCCGCTAAAGGAAACGTCTCAATCCGGCGTGCGCGCAAAAAGGTTTTTATATTTGCGGTATCCGCCATCACAGCCACCACATCGCGGATATACTTCACGCCCGTCTCGCCGGCCGCGTCCGCCATATCCATAAAACAACTGCGGTCAAACAACATATCCGCCTGCTGCGGATCGCGTTTTTTAGAGAACAGTTCAAGACACGCCTCTACCGCCTTTCCCATACGACGCGGCAGCTTGCCGTACTCGCGTTCGCGGTATGCCGCCTGCAATACCTCCGGCGGCACCGTGCCTGCGTCAGTCAGGGCAGTTACTTCCTCTTGCCCGAGCATCTCCGATTTGAAGAGCACCTTGACATTCTGGTAATCATAGCGCAGAAGAAACGCGTCAAACAGCCCGTTCTGCCGGGCCAAAGATGCGACAAAACCGCTGGCTGATTTGAGCTCGCCGGCGAACATTTTTTCATAATTACGCCCTGAAAGTTCCCATCCGGCCTCCTGTAATACCTTGGCCGCCTCGGTCACATCCGGCGCGTCCAGCATACGTTCCACCGATGAACGGGACAACAACCGGTTGGAAACCGCCTTGACCCGCGCGACCGCATAGATATAATCCGTATCCTTTACTCTTTTTCCCAAGGCCATCACCCGTTTTCTCAATCTTTAACGGCAATGTAGGCATCCGTCCCTGCTGCAAATGCAGCATTCCGGCAAAACGCAGCCTCACTTGCCGCCATCGCCAAACAAAAGGCCGACGACGTCCGCCTCCAGCGCATCCCGCTTTTCATGGAAAATCGCTTCAAAGGTGCAGTTCTGCTCGATAGCGCCGTCTTTTAAGACAAAGCCGCAAAGATCGTCCGGCAAAAACTGCTTTGAAAGCGTTATGGTAAGCTTACGTCCCTCTTTGGCAGCCATATGGTTGACCTCGCGCACAAATTTCCCGGAAAGCCGCTTTTGATCCTTCGCGGGCAGGATCAACTCTTCATTCCCGGCCGCCTTAGCGACGACCATACCCGTCAGCACCGCCTCATATTCCTCATCCGGCATGCTACGCATATGCTCCAACGCCTGGGAAAATGCCAGATCCAACATTTCCTGCTTTTTGGCAAGCACCTGCTTTTTCCCTTCCGCATGGGCGGCGGACAACAAACGCTGCCGCAGCGCGGCGCATTCGCTCTCCATTTTTTTATCAAATGCTTCCTGCGCGGCGCGCTCCTCTTTTTTCGCCTCTTGCATGAGTTCGGCCGCCCTCTGGTTCGCTTTTTTTATAATCTGGCCCGCCTGTGCGCGGTACCGTTCTATAATCTTTTCCCGTATCTGCTCCGTCCCGGCCATGGTTATTCCTCCCTCCGTCTTTGTTATCCTCGTTTTTACGGAAGAATGTTGAACAACATCAGCAGAGTGATCAGCAGTGCGAACACAGCGTAGGTCTCGACCATAGCCGCAAAAATGATGCCCTTTAACAATTCCTGCGGTTTCTTGGTGATGATACCGATACCGGCCACCGCCGCGCGGCCCTGTGAAATCGCTGAGAATAATCCGACAAATGCAAGCGGAAGCACCGCGCCCAGTATCTGCCATCCCTGCGTCACGGTAAGATCCACCGGCGTTCCGCCCAAAAGCCCCGCCTTGCTGACGATGATAAACGCTCCAAGCAGTCCATAGATGCCCTGTGTGCCGGGCAGCACCTGTAAAATCAAGGCCTGCACGAACTTATCCGGTTCCTCGGCGATCAATCCTCCCGCCGCCTCGCCGACCAGGCCAACCCCCTTGGCCGAGCCAATTCCGCACATCAGCGCCACAAACGCGGCGGCGATGCCCGCCAGTACTGTTCCGTTCATCAAAAATTCCATAGCTACTCTCCATTCCGCCGTTTCATCCGGCATTATTTTTTTAACAAGATTTCAACTTTTACTCCGCAGGAGTAACAGTCACAGGAATGGCGTTTCAACCTCGCGACATGGGGATATCTGCCCTCCACGTGTGAGAGTAAATCTGCCATCGAAAGAGGTGCGGGACATACTAAGAGGTTATAACAGTCCCCTATCCATTCTTTCCCTCATCATCCGCTGCTATCGTCACATATTTGGTCTGCCGTTTCAACGGCAGGAATTCGCGTCCTCCGCCCTCGTAGAACTTCCCAAAGAACTCCACATACTGCAAACGGCTGGTGTGTACATACGAGCCCAGTGTATTAATGAGAAGGTTGAACACATGACCAATTACGAAAACGATTGCAAACATCAGAATCCCGACAAACTGAAAACCGCCCAGAGACCCCATCGTATTGACCACCTGCCCAATGACCGCCGTGGACAGTCCAAGCCCCAGCAAACGGGAATAAGACAGGATATCGCTCATGTAGCTGGTCACGTCATACAGGCTAGACAGTCCGCCGAAAAATTTACCTGCAATATTTTTGCTGCTGCGTCCCTGCGTGAGCACCAGCCCGACCGCACCGCCGATGGTAAGGTACTGCCCAACCACCGAAAAACCGGTCAGCCAAAGGGTGATCCCCCCTAATAACACATACCAAAAGCCCACGTCGAACACCGCGTCGAGCACCTTACCCTTTTTGATCAGATTATACGCCTTGAGCGCCAGCCCAACCGCGATATGGATGCCGCCCAGCACGAATGAAAACATCAGCAGCCGCATTGGATCGTCCAACGGATCGAACCACCAAGCGCGCGCAAAGTTAAAGATGGGCGAGCCGGTCTGCTCCTGTAGGATTAGGAAGAAGTTTCCAAACCAGCTGCCGTACAGCGCGCCGAACACGGTAGTCGAGATACCGCACAGGAACATCAGCCGCATCAGGCTGTCGGCCATGCCTTCAAATTTATATTTTTTTAAAAGGATCGCGGAAAAAATGGTCAATATTAATCCATAGCCCGCGTCGCCCAGCATCATCCCGAAAAAGATCAGGAAAAACGGCGCCATGACCGCGTTGGGGTCCAGCTCGCCGCGCGAGGGCAAGCTGTACATCTTGGTAATCATCTCAAACGGCTGCACAAACGGTTTGTTTTCAAGCAAAATCGGAATTGGCTCATCCGGCTCCGGCTCAACAAACGCAATCGAAACGGTAAAATGCTCTTCCAGTTCTTTCTGCACCGCCTCGCACGCGTCCTTTACGATCCAGCCACGGAACATAAACCAGTTCTCTGTACCCGCAAACTTCGCCTGCGCCTTGGTTTTCTCCTGTTTCAATATAAGGTAGTCATAGACCGTTTCGAAAATCTCCTTATTCTGCGCAATGTCCGTCAGACGATGAGTCAGCTCTTCAATTTCGGCAGCATTCTTTTGAATGGTTTCTTCCAACCGTTTCGTCTGTGCCGAAGCCGTCCCCTTCCCCTGATGCGTTACTTTTGTAAAGCCAAAACCGCGCAACACGGCGGATACTTCGTCGGTATCTTCCACATGGGACAGCACGCTGATATAAAACTGCGCTGCATCGCCCGATACAACCTCCAGCACACCTCCGGCCTGTTCCACCTGCGCTTTGCATGCGTTCACGTCTGCATTGGACGGAAGCGTCCCAAGCGTTATGACGGAAAATTTCGTGCCGGATAAGGACAGGTCAACATCGTAATCCAGCCACGGTTTTAAAAACTCCTCCTCAGCACGCGCCCGGTTTTGGGCCGTTTTAAGACCGTTCAGCCGTTCAATCAGCCGGCTTGTCTGGTACACATCCCCCAGTACGCCGGTCGGCAAAAGGAGGGATTCGTTAAAATGCTTTGGTTTCACCACCCGCTTTTGCGGAAACAGCCCGGTTTTTCTTGTATCCAGCTCTCCCAAAAAGGAGAGGACATTTTTGGTGACGTTGATATTATCGGATAGCTGGCGCAGCACCTTATCGTTTTTCTCCTTCACCGTCTGAGAGAGGCTAACCTCCTCGTCGGCGGTTGGGTTGATCTCCACCACGCCATGACGCATCAGCCGGGTCAGGATCTGATCCTTCTCCCATTCCAGACCGATGAGCGTCAGTTTGTTCATCTCAACAATCATTTATTCCACAACCTTTTTGCAGATATACTCGACCACCTGTCTTAGATTGGTCTTGGCCTGCGCCTCCAGTTTTTTGCATTCCGCCTCATATTCCTCCCGGATGGTACGCACCTGGCCCTCCATCGAAGCCTCTTCCTGCTGTAGCCGTTTAGAGAGCTGCTTTTGCTGCTTGTCGGACACCTGGGAATAGTCGGTCATTCCCTGTGATTCCGCCGCCTTTACAATCTCCTTGGCCTGCTGCTCCGCGTCCCGTACCAGTGTGGCCCCCTGCCGTTCACTTTCCAGGATTTGATTGATATCCTGCTGTGCCATCTACGCTTCACCTGCCTCTATTTATTGGCCGTCTACGCCTCAAAATCAGCGGGACGGGCACCTTGACCGAAATAATACAAAATCGCCTCTGCCGTACGGCGGGATGCTGCCCCATCGCCATACGGGTTGGCCGCCTGCGCCATTTTATTATATTCTATCCTATCATGCAAAAGGGTATCCGTCATTTTATAGATGGTTTCCTCCTCGGTACCGGCAATCTTCACCGCCTCCGCCTCAACCGCCTCGGGCCGTTCGGTCTCGTTGCGCAGTACCAGCACGGGCTTGCCGAGCGCCGGCGCTTCTTCCTGAATACCGCCGGAATCGGTCAGCAGCATATAGCAACGCGCCATGAGGTTATGAAGTTCCTCCACATCCATTGGATCGCAGAGAAGGACATTTGGCAAACCGTCCAAAATAGCAAACGCCGTTTCACGCACCCTCGGATTTAAATGAACCGGATAGACTACATACACGTCGCTGTTGTCCTCCGCGATCCGCCGCACGGCGCGGCAGATGTTCTCAAGCGGTTCTCCCAGGTTCTCACGACGGTGCGCGGTCATCACAATCACCCGCCTCCCTGTAAAATCAATCGCCTGCAGCGCAGGATCGGCAAAACGGTAATCCTCCCGTACCGTGGTTTTCAACGCGTCGATGACGGTGTTGCCGGTGATAAAGATATTTTTCTCCGATATGCCCTCGCGAAGCAAATTTTTCTTATTGGATATGGTCGGCGAAAAATGCAGGTCTGCCAGTGAGCCGGTCAGACGGCGGTTCATCTCCTCCGGAAAGGGCGAATATTTATCATACGTACGAAGCCCCGCCTCTACATGTCCCACGCGAATCTGGTGGTAGAAAGCGGCAAGCCCGCCGACAAAAGAAGTCGAGGTATCACCGTGTACCAGTACGATGTCCGGCTTGGCCTCGTTCATCACGCTTTCAAGGCCTTCCAGCACCCGCACCGTGATGCCGGTCAGGGTCTGGCGGTCACGCATAATGTTTAAATCATAATCGGGTTTCACGTCAAAAAGGCGCAGCACCTGATCTAACATCTGACGGTGCTGAGCCGTAACACAAACGAGGGATTCCACCCCCGGGTAATTTTTCAGTTCATTGACCAGCGGGCACATCTTGACCGCCTCCGGCCGTGTTCCAAAAATCGACATAACCTTCATAGCTTCACTTCCTTTATCATTGGGGTGTTTATTCTTTCTCTGCTTCCTCTGGCTCGTCCGGCTTTTCCGGTTCTGTCTGCATCTCTTCTGTCTTGTTGAGTTCCTCCGCATCCGGCGCCTCGTCCGGAACATTTCTGCCAAACAGGTTGTTGCCCGCAAACAGCAGAGCAACCAACACGAAAATGATAATCGCAAATATGAGAATCAAAGCGCGAGCCGAGCCGAGTAACAACAAAGTGACCGCACACAACGAGGTCAAGGCGCTCACGACATAGAGAATAAACACGGTTTGCTTATGGGAAAAGCCACTGTCCATTAACTTGTGGTGCAGATGTCCCCGGTCGGGCTTGAACACAGGCTGCTTGTTATGGATCCGGCGCAGGATCGTCACGCTGGTGTCAAAAATCGGCAAACCTAAAATAAGAAGCGGTACGGCCAACGATATGACGGCATATCCCTTAAACAGCCCCTGAATCGACACGGTCGCCATGATATAGCCCAAAAAGGTCGAGCCGGTATCACCCATAAAGATTTTGGCCGGATGCGCGTTAAACGGCAGGAAGCCCAGGCAGGCCCCAACCACCGCGATAATCAGGATGGCAATGTTTGCTTCTCCGGTGAAAACCGCAATGATAAACAATGCGATACTGGCAATGGTGGAAATACCGACCGCCAGCCCGTCCAAACCGTCCATCAGGTTGACGGCGTTGGTTACGCCGACGATCCAGAGCACGGTAAGCGGGATGCCCCAATAACCAAGGTTGATGTACTCCGACGCGCCGAACGGATTGGGATTGGTCAGCACGTCGATCTCCACGCCATGGGCAACCACTAATAACGCAACCAGAATTTGCACGATAAACTTTGCCATTGCTTTAAGTTGGTACACATCATCAAGCGCGCCGAGCAGCACGATGATGACCGAACCGAGCAGAATACCGCGAATCTCCATGCTGCTGATGTCCACAAAACAGAGCGCGGTGACCAAAAAGCCATAGTAGATCGCCAGGCCGCCCATCCGAGGGATCGGTTTTTTGTTGACCCGACGCGCGTTGGGCACATCGATCGCCCCAACCCGGCGCGCAATGACGCTGGCCAGTGGGGTGGTGGCAAACGAGATGACCAGAGAAACCAAAAAAGCAAATATAATATACATAATCTGTGTACTTGTAAATGAAAACTCCACACTATCACACCTTTGAGCGAGTATTTGACTAAATTTTCAAGCTGCTTATGCAAAAAGCAAAACCGTCTGCATTATACCACGCTTATCCTTTTTTTACAAGCCCAATCGCGTCAAATACACGTTCCAGTGTAATGCGCGCGGCGGCCCGCGCCTTGTCCGCGCCTGTTTTAGCAACCTTAGCCAGATAATCCTCATTTTCGATCAAGCGGTGATATTCCGCCTGCACCGGCTCTAAGCAGGCAATGACCGCCTCGGCCACCGCTGTTTTGAACCTGCCATAACCTGCGCCGTCAAATTCCGCTACCGCCGCATCCATACTCTTGCCGGTTGCGCAGCAATAGATATTGAGCAGGTTGTTGATGCCGTCCTTACCCTCTTCATATACCACACGGTTGTCCGAATCGGTTACAGCACGTTTGCATTTTTTTAGAATGACCTCAGGCGGATCGATAACCGAAATAAAGCCGTTTGCATTCTCATCCGACTTTGACATCTTCTTTGTCGGGTCCGCCAGGCTCATGATCCGCGCTCCTACCTTTGGGATATAGGGCTCGGGAATCGTAAAGATATCCCCATAAATTTTGTTGAACCGTATCGCAATATCGCGGCAGATTTCAACATGCTGCTTTTGATCTTCCCCGACCGGTACCAGGTCGGTCTGATAGAGCAGGATGTCGGCTGCCATCAGCACCGGATAATCAAACAGGCCGGCGTTTATGTTGTCCGCATGACGGGCGGATTTCTCCTTAAACTGGGTCATTCGGCTCAGCTCGCCCATATACGTATAGCAATTGAGAATCCAGCTAAGCTCGGCGTGCTCGCTTACATGCGACTGGATATAAATCGTGTTTTTTTCCGGATCGAGCCCGCAGGCCAGATACAGCGCCAAAAGGTTTTTGCACCGCCGGCGCAGTTCCTCCGGATCCTGCCGCACAGTCAGGGCATGCAGATCCACCACCGAATAAAAACAGTTATATTCATTCTGCAGCTGCGACCAGTTCCTGACCGCGCCCAGATAATTTCCCAATGTCATGACACCGGATGCCTGCATCCCACTAAAAATGATTTTTTTGTCCATTCTTTCTACCGCTCCTGTTTCCTTAATTTAATAAATTCAGATCGTTTTTAGTACATCACCGAGGATATGGATTCCCTTATCGATCGCCTCGTCGCTCATCGTTGCGTAGTTCAGCCGGAAAGAAGAGCATTTTTGCTCCATGTCCGCCATAAAGGTGCTGCCCGGTACAAACGCGACTTTTTTTGCGATACACAGCTTGGATATATCATTTGTATCAACATCCTTGTGGATGGTTCCCCAGATGAACAGGCCGCCCTGCGGATGGGTCCACGAACAGGTATCCGGCAGGTATTTTTCCAGACAGGAAAGCATAAGGCCGCATTTATGCTTGTATACAACCGACAGCTTTTTCACATGCTCATCATAGGAATACCGTTTGAAATACTCCGCCGCGATCATCTGTGACAAAACATTCGTATGCACATCGTTGACCTGCTTGCAAACCGTGACCTTGTCGATCACCTTGGCGTCTCCGATCAGGAACCCTAAGCGCAGACCCGGCGACAGAGTTTTGGAATAGGTTCCAACATAAATAACAGTATTCCCCGTATCCAACGATTTAAGCGTCGGCAGCTTTTCTCCTTCAAAGCGCAGGTCGCCATATGGATTATCCTCCAAAACCGCCACACCATACTGCTCCGCCAAGGCAAGCAGTCGTTTGCGCTTCTCCAGGCTCATAGTGATGCCGGAAGGATTTTGGAAGGTCGGGATGGTGTAGATCAGCTTAACATTTTTTTCGGTTTTGAGCACCTGTTCCAAAGCGTCCATGTCCATACCGTCCTCTTCGCAGGTGATTCCACACAATTTTGCACCATAGGAACGGAAGCTGTTTAACGCGCCGATGAAGCTGGGGTTTTCACAGATAACGGTATCTCCTTCGTTTAGCAGCACCTTCGCGGTCAGGTCGATCCCCTGCTGTCCACCGGCGGTAATAATCATATCATCGCCTTTCTTTAACAGGTTACTGCGCTCGGAACGTTCGCGGGTAAAGGCCGCAAGTGCGGGCTGCCCTTCGGTGATACCATATTGCAGGGCAATCCTGCCCTCATTTTTTAAAATATCTTCCGCGATCTTAGCAAGCTCATCGACCGGAAAGGTCTCCGGCGCCGGCGCACCGCCCGCGAATGAGATCATTTCGGGATCGGCCAGCATCTTGAACATCTCCCGGATGGTAGAGCCCTGCAAACCGGCTACTTTATTGGATATTATGTATTCCATTCCATTACGCCTCCAAAATTTTCATAAATTATATGAAAGTATTTTATCATAAACAACGACCACTTGACAATAGTATTTCAAAAATATATTATATATAGTAAGCAAAATCCCCCTTGTCCGGCCTGCGGCAGGGGGAGGAGAAATTATGCGGGCCAGAAAGGCAGAGCTAGTATGAATAAGACAAGAACCAGATTCGCGCCCAGCCCGACAGGCTACATGCACATCGGCAACCTGCGCACCGCGCTGTACGCCTACCTGCTTGCCAAACACGATGGCGGCGACTTTGTTTTGAGGATTGAGGATACCGACCAGGAACGCTATGTCGAAGGCGCTGTAGACGTGATATACCAAAGCCTGAAAAAGGCCGGCCTGCGCCACGACGAGGGGCCGGACGTCGGCGGGCCGTGCGGCCCTTATATCCAGAGCGAACGGCGGGAGATTTATAAAGAATACGCCGAAAGGTTAGTGGAGCTTGGCGGCGCGTATTACTGCTTCTGCGACGAGGAGCGCCTGGATCAGGTGCGTCAGGCACAAAAGGCGGCAAAGCAGACCCCGCAATACGACGGGCATTGCCGCGGTTTAAGCAAGGAAGAGGTAGCGAAAAAGCTTGCTGACGGTATGCCGTATGTCATCCGCCAAAAAATACCGGAGGGTGGCGCGACCTCGTTTGACGATGTGGTGTTCGGTACCGTCACCATTCAAAACGATGAGATTGACGACGGCATCCTGTTAAAATCGGACGGGCTTCCCACCTACAACTTTGCAAATGTGATCGACGACCACCTGATGGGGATCACCCATGTCGTCCGCGGAAGTGAATACCTTACCTCCACACCAAAATATAATCTATTGTATGAAGCGTTTGGCTGGGAACCGCCGGTGTATATCCATGTCTCTCCCATCGTCAAGGAGGGCGGACAGAAATACAGCAAGCGAAACGGCGACGCTTCCTATGAAGATTTTTTGCAGATGGGATATTTAAACGACGCGGTCATCAACTATATCGCCCTGCTCGGCTGGAGTCCCGGGGACGATAAGGAAATCTTTACAATGGAGGATCTAATTCGTGCGTTTGGCGTGAAGGGAATCAGCAAAAGCCCGGCGGTATTCGATATCAAAAAGCTCAACTGGATGAATGGAGAATACCTGCGCGCCCTGCCGGCAGAAGAGTTTTACACCCTTGCCCTGCCCTATCTGAAGCAGGCCATCCACCGCGACGGTGTGGATTTGCGGTTATTATCCGATCTGCTGCAAAAACGGTGTGAAAAGTTGACCGATATTCCCGAAACGGTTGACTTTGTGGACAAGCTTTGCGCGCATACCACCGACATCTACACCAGCAAAAAGATGAAAACCAATCCGTCCATTTCATTGGATATGCTAATGCGCATCAGGGATGTGCTGGAAGGCTGTGACAGCTGGGAGGAAGAGACTCTTAATGGGGCATTGGCAAAGCTAATTGAAGAATTGGGCGTCAAAAACGGTGTGGTGCTGTTCCCGCTGCGGGCCGCCCTCTCCGGCAAGATGGTAACGCCCGGCGGCGGCGTGGAGCTGGCCTGTATACTTGGCAAGGAGGAAACCTTGACACGCATCGATTCGGAGATCGTGTTTCTCAAACAAAACCAATAAAAATCCAGCCGGCGGCCCGATATGGGCCGTCGGTTTTTTTGTAACAAAATCATGAACAAACCAACCATCGGTACTAATCAGGATGTTGTCCTCATATATTGAACAGACAAAACAAAAGAAAGGCTGATTGGTACCATGAAAAGAATAATGAACCTGTTTATCGCCGCGATTGTTGTGATTGCCATCGCCGTCAGCATCCCAACCGCCTATTATTTTTTCACGCAGGAAAAGCAGCATTGGGCAATGTCCGCCATAGAAGGCTTGAATCAAATCGGCATTCATATTGGCTGGCCAGAAGCAGAATTTGACAACCCAATTACAAGAGGCGAGTTTGCAAGCCTTTGCGTCAACGCTTTCAACACCAGTGCGGACGATGGCAGTCCCCTGCCGTTTGGCGATGTGCCGGATACGCACCCCTTCTACGCAGGTATCGCAGCCGCCTACCGTAACGGCTGGATCAGCGGCGTGGACGGTCAGATTTTTGACCCGGATGGAGCTTTGACGCGGGAGCAGGCAGTCATCGTTTTTTGTAAGATCAGTTCACTGGACACCGACGACTCCTCCCCCGCGGATGCCTTTACCGATCTGCCGGCGGGTTATTATGCAAAAAAACAGGTTGCGGCAGCGGTGCAAAACGGATTGGTTTCCGGCTTTCCCGATCAAACCTTCCGCCCGTCTGATGCGATCACCAAAGCGGAGGTGGCCTCTATGATCTACCGTGTTTTCCAATGGAAACAGAACAATCAAGCGGATACCACAGCGCAACGCGCGTTTGCCTTGCAATATATGCAGTACCTCTCTGATTCCAATACCCATATCGACGCGATGCTCACCGCGTCCTCCGGTATGGAACAGCTTAACAACACCGCACGGAAAGAGGTTCTGCCATATCTGACTGAAAACGGGCTCTACCAGGCCCGTACATTCGACGATATGAACCTTGTCATCAGCAATGCAACCGAAGGAGCGTGTACGGCGCGTGCATCCTACCGTGTCCGGTACGGGGATGAGGTATCGTATTTAGGAGAAACCAAGCTATATCTGAAAAAAGGGGAAAACGGCTGGCAGGTAGACGACAGCTATCAGCGGCTGTACAAGGACGGAACCATAAAATTGGTATGGGAGTATGCCTCCCGCCCGGACATGGAGTATACGAACCAAAACGGCGCCAATACCGTCTCCCCCACTTGGTTCAAGCTGCTCAATGATAAGAATATCGACATCGCGCCGACCGATGTATCGATCGCTTCCGGCGACGTAGGCAACATCTATCTGTCCGACTACGGAAGCGACGCCTTCTTAAAGGCCGCCCAGGAGCGCGGGCAAAAGGTATGGGGCTTGTTCTCCAACGGCTTTGATCCGGACATCAACCGCCTGGTCATCACCGACGAGGCAACCCGGCGGAACATGCTTCGCGAGGTGCTCAAAAAGGCAAAAAAATATAACCTGGAAGGGATCAATGTCGATTTTGAAAACATGTATGTAGAGGACAAAGACCTTTTTACCCAAACGGTGAAGGAACTTTCGCTCTATGCCAAGGAATGTGGCCTGATTGTCTCGGTG
The DNA here is from genome assembly GCA_902478725.1 of uncultured Clostridia bacterium. GTDB lineage: Bacteria > Bacillota > Clostridia > HGM11514 > HGM11514 > CABSMD01. The sequence continues at coordinate 9,174 of CABSMD010000008.1, read as the reverse complement.
GACGTTACTAAAATCAGCCCGAACAGCAACTTTTATTCGATGTGCTATGACCGTCCCGCACTCAGCCGGTATGCGGATTATATCATGCTGATGGCCTACGACCAGCACGCGCGCAGCAGCAAGGTGGCAGGAAGCATTGCCTCGCTGGACTGGACGGAGGATGGCCTTAAGGGTGTTTTAGAACAGGTTGACAACAGCAAACTCGTTTTGGCAGTGCCGTTTTACACAAGGGTATGGGAAGAAGAGGATGGCGTCGTGACCGACGCACCTGCCACCACCATGCAGCAGATGCAGGATTTAATTGAAGAGAAGGGGCTTGCACCGGTCTGGAATGACGAAGCGTCGCAAAACTACGTGGAATATTCTGAAGACGGCAAAATTTATAAGGCCTGGATCGAGGATGAGGAATCCATGGTTCACCGGCTCGGGCTTGTAAAGCAGTATCACTTAGCAGGTGTAGCGGGTTGGAGTGGCGGCTATGAAACGCCGCAGATTTGGGAAGTTATCAACCGCGAACTGCCGTAATCCAATGTTGGAATCAGATGCAGTATTTTGAATCGATAGGTACGCAACACAAAAGCCGCGCCAAGTATTGGCGCGGCTTTCTTAATTTATTTACCAAATTCTTTGGAATCCATGCAGACGCGTGGCGAGCGCCTCCATCAAATAATAATCGCCATAACTGGTATAGGACATGGTACCGTTCTGATGCGACAGCAAACCGGGCACGGCCTGGTCATAATCCACATAGTTTTCACAAAGCGTTTGCAGCATGGTATCCGCCGCTGCCTTCAGATCGGGTTCTTCCCTGTGTTTGATGATCTCCAAAATACCGCAGACCACGATTGCTGAAGCTGAGGTATCCAAATTGTATTTTGTGTTTTCCGGTTTCGTGACGTCCCAATCGTAATACGGCTGCTTTTTCCCGCAGTAAATCGCGGGCGTGTCCGCCGGCAACCGGAAGTCCCAGACCGGGATACCATCCTTTCCGCTTAGCTCCACGAACTTACGGGCCAGGCGCACCGATGTGTCCAGATATTCCGCTTTCTTCGTGTAATCATAAGCGATGGCATACCCGTACACCACCCAGGCTGTCCCGCGCGCCCAATGGGATTCCTTTGAAAATCCACAATAGTTTTCTACGCCAAGTGGTTCACCGGTTTCTTCGTCAAAACGGTAGGCGTGACACACACTGTCATCCTCCCGCACGAAATAGCGCAGGGTCGTATCCGCATGGGTCTGCGCGATCCGTGTATAATACGGGTGTCCGGTCTCCCGTCCCGCCCAGAACAGCAACGCAAGGTTCATCATACAATCGATAATCGCCAGTCCACGACTCTCGGTGAAAAAATGATCCTTTGCCAATTCAGGGTCCACATAGGGGGGCGTTTCCCCGTCCATCCTTCCCCAGGCACGGATATATCCGCCGTTTGGCACGAACCGCTTGGCAAGCTCATCGGCCGCCTTGACGCCCAACTCCTTCATCTTTGGGTCGCCGGTCGCCTCATACAGCGCCACCGCGTAAGGGGTATACAAGAAGCCGGTATCGTGCATGGTCTCCAGCGGCGTCCGGAAAACCTTGTCATAATACTCTTGATAGAACTGGTACATCCATTTCAGATACGACTCATCCTTCGTAATCCGATACGCCCAATACGACTCACCGGTAAAAAACGACTGCGTCCAGTTAAAAATATGCGACAACGGCAAATATCCATCCCGCTCCCCTTTAAAGTACTGCCCGTCCGGACAGCCCCGAAACTCACGCAGCACATTTCCGATCCGTTCCTGATTTCGCGCCGCCTTTTCGACCGCGCAGTCAAGCGCCTTTTGCATCCAATCCACAACAATCCCTCCGTTTCTGATTCGTGCTGGTAGTATTATACCTGCATCCCTTGCCAAATGCAATACCCTATTTGCTTCTTTGGCGGTATTCTTTCGGCGACATTTTCATGTACCGCTGAAAAATTTCACAAAAATATTTGATATCGTTATAGCCGACCAGCCCGGCGATTTCGTAGACCTTTTGGCCGGTGTTGGCCAGCAGGCGGCAGCTGTGCTCCACCCGCTTTTTTTGCAGGTACTGCATAAACGTCATACCGGTGTCCTCCTTAAACCGCTTGCTCAAATAAGGCAGGCTGTAGTTCAGCCTGCGGCTGAGCGCAGTGAGGGTCAGAGGCTCCATATAATTTTCCTCCACATAGCGGATGACCGCTTCGCTGCTGTCATGGTACAGCACATTTTCCTCCTGCTTGCAGATGTCACGGATCAAAACAATGATGATCTCAATCAACAGGCAGCGCATAATTTCCAGATATCCGGGCTGGCGCGCGGCATACTCTGATTGAAGCTTGCGCACCAGCAATTCTGTCTGACCGTCGCCGTCATGATATACGAAATGCGTGGGCAGACTGCTGCGGGAGGTATGCTGGAACCGGATCATATAATTATTGATCAGTTCATAGAAACTCCGGCAATGTACCAGTGTTTTGTCGATCAGGTCCGGCGTGAACAGGATATTGATCAGCTTTAAGCGGGTATGTCCAAGACTGCGGTACTGGTGAAACGACCCATAGTCAATGATAAAGCAATCCCCCTGGCGAACCAGGCCCTGCTTACCGTCCAGCACATGGATGCCGCTGCCCTCTAAAATATAGACCAGTTCTAAAAAATCATGGGAGTGGTAATCGGTATCTGTCTGGTCATAAACCAACAGTTTGATTTTTTCATCCTTACGAAGTACTCGATTCATCTGCATGATAAAAATACCCCCATAAACAGAAAATATATCGGTTGTTTTATTATAATTCTTGTTCTATACTGATGTCAAGATGTTATTAAAGGAGGTTGCAGGATGCTATACAAAAAGAATACTGAAAAAAAACTTGCCGACAGCCTGTTCCAAACCCCTACAAGCGAATACCGCGGTACGCCGTTTTGGGCCTGGAACTGTAAGCTGGACCGAGAAACCCTGCAAAAGCAGATCGAGTACTTAAAAGAAATGGGATTTGGCGGATTTCATATGCATTCACGCACCGGCATGGCGACCGAATACTTAAGCGATGCATTTATGGAGCTGGTCAAGGCCTGTGTGGACAAAGCGGAGCAGGAAGAAATGCTCGCCTGGCTGTATGATGAGGACCGCTGGTCCTCCGGCGCGGCGGGTGGATATGTGACCAAAGAACCAAAATATCGTATTCGCAAGCTGGTATTCACGCCAGACAGGAGGGAACACCTGCCCAAGGAGGAGGCTATCCGTACCGGCGGCGCCTATCTGGTCGCCTGCTTTGATATTACCTTGAACGAAGCGGGGGAACTTGCACATTACGCCGTCATTGGAGAAGAGGATACTTCCGTGGGAAGCAAGTGGTACGCCTTTTGCGTTACGGAACAGGAGGACCCCTGGTATAACAATCAGACCTATGTGGATACTCTGAGCCGGGAAGCGATTGAAAAATTTGTCTCCATTACCCATGACAGGTATAAACAAATAGTCGGCGACCGGTTTGACAAGTCCGTCCCCGCCATCTTCACCGACGAGCCGAAATTTAGCTACAAGTCCACGCTGGGGTTCGCCGACGATACCGCCGATATCACTCTGCCCTGGACGAATGATTTGGAAGAAACCTTTGAAAGTGCGTGTGGCGAACGCCTCGCCGCACATCTGCCCGAACTCATTTGGGAACTGCCGGAGGGGAAGATATCCAGGGTACGCTACCTGTATCACGATCATATAGCCGAGCGCTTTGCTTCCGCCTTTGCCGACACCTGCGGGCAATGGTGTGAACAAAATGGGATTATGCTGACCGGGCACATGATGAGCGAGCCCACCCTGCAAAGTCAGACGGGACAGGTGGGCGATTGTATGCGATCCTACCGTTCCTTTCAATTACCTGGTATTGACATGCTCTGCAACCACATAGAGCTCACCACAGCCAAGCAGGCGCAGTCCGCCTCTCACCAGTACGGACGGGAAGGCGTGCTGTCCGAGCTGTACGGCGTGACTAACTGGGATTTCGATTTCAGGGGGCATAAATTCCAAGGCGACTGGCAGGCTGCGCTTGGTATAACGGTTCGGGTACCGCACCTGTCATGGGTATCCATGGCGGGCGAGGCAAAGCGGGACTACCCTGCCTCGATCAACTACCAATCGCCGTGGTACAAGGAATATACCTACGTCGAAGACCATTTCGCGCGGGTCAACACAGCCATGACACGCGGCAAGCCGGTGGTCAAAATTGGGGTTATCCATCCGGTGGAGAGCTATTGGCTGCATTGGGGGCCAAAACAGAACACCAGCACGGTTCGCGACCAGCTGGAGGCTAATTTTGACAACATCACCAACTGGCTGCTTTACGGGCAGCTTGACTTCGACTTTATCTGCGAATCCCTGCTGCCGCAGCTCTATAACGCGAACGATGAAGGCCTTCAAATCGGCGAAATGTGCTACGATACCGTGATCGTACCCGGATGTGAGACGCTGCGCAAAACCACGCTGGATGCGCTTCGGCAGTTCCAAAAAGCGGGCGGGAACCTGATCTTTTTAGGCGAATGCCCCACCCTCGTCGACGCGGCTCCCTCGGATGAAGTAAAATCGCTGTATCAGTCCTCCAAACAGGTCGCGTTTGAGAAAAACGCGGTACTTTTGGCCTTACAAAATGACAGGACGATCGAGATCAAAAACAACGACGGCACACCGGCTGACAATTTGTTGTACCAGCTTCGGCAGGATCAGGATTGTAACTGGCTGTTCATCGCACAAGGGAAGGATCATGGCGTGGTAGACATCCCGCACAGGCAGGATATCCAGATTACTCTATCCGGCGAATGTGCGCCGTTGCTGTACAACACGCTGGACGGGAGCATCCAGTCAGTCGCATACCAGGTCAAAAACGGTTCCACGGTTATAAAGGCCGCGCTGTTTGAGCATGACAGCCTGCTATACAAGCTCTGTACGGACAGCGCAAAAGCGCCGGCGGCAACAGAAGCGACCGCTTTTGGAAAGAAAAAGGCGGAGATTGTCTTCCGCGATATCCTCCCCTATGAACGCAGCGAGCCGAACGTACTGCTGCTGGACATGGCGGAATTCGCGTTTGACGATGGCGCGTTCCAGCCGGAGGAAGAAATCATACGGGCGGATAACCTGTTTCGAAATGCCCTGGGTTGGCCGCCAAGGGAAAACGCAGTGGTACAGCCTTGGGTCATCGAACCGGAAACGATCTCCCACCACATCACCCTGCGCTTTACGATTGACAGTGAGATAGCAGTGCCCTCACCCACGCTGGCCATCGAGGACGCGGAGACGGTAAAGATCATCCTAAACGGCGAGGAGGTTCCATCCATTGTGACAGGCTATTATGTGGATGAGTCGATCAAGACGGTTGCGCTGCCCGCTTTACAGGTTGGAAAAAATCTTTTAACGGTAAAAATTCCGTTTGGCAGGCGCACCAATACGGAGTGGTGCTACCTTCTGGGAGACTTCGGCGTGCGGGTGCAGGGGCGCAAAAAGACGATCCAAAAACCGTTTGAACGGATCGGTTTCGGCTCCATCACAGACCAGGGGATGCCGTTCTATGGCGGAAACATTACCTACCGGGCAGAATTTGAAAGCGACGGCGGCAATGCTACGATCCATGCACCGCATTACCGCGGCGCGCTGATCCGTGTTGAATTGGACGGCAAAGATGTAGGGGTTATCGCCTACTCTCCCTATACCATACAGCTGCGGGATATTCCGGCAGGAAAACACAGCATAGCCTTTACCCTGTTCGGCAACCGCTACAATAGTTTTGCCGCGCTGCACAACGCCGACCTGAAAGAAAAATGGGCCGGGCCGAACCTGTGGAGGACTACGGGCGACAAGTGGTGCTACGAGTACCGGCTCAAAGAGACGGGCATCCTCTCAAGCCCGGTTATCGAACTTTACGAGTAGGACACGGCGCTGCCAAGGCCAACAAGACAGTTTCGAATTGTAAATAGTTGCACTGCAAGCCGCCTTCCGGATTGTTTTCGGGAGGCGGCTTGCAGTAATTGAAAATACCGAAAAATACGCAAAAAAAGAGACGCCCGTAAAAGCGTCTCCAAAGCCGGTTACTGTTACATCTTAAAGATGCCCTTTAGAATTTTGCCAATAAATTTGGGTACCCGCATAACAACGATCTTCATAAAACACCTTTTGCCTTTCTGGCCCACGAAGATGATTTGCAATACACCCTCCGCACCCGCAGTGGACCGTGCGGGCGTTTGTGGTCATTCATGAAAAAACTTTTGCTGCTCTTTGCGTTATCCTGCCGCCTGCATCATCGGAACAGCATCCAGCCGGCGCACAACAGCAGGATACCCTCAATTACAACCAACACGCACGACGGAAGGGCGAATGTCAACAAAACAGCCAATGCAAATATGATGAAAAACAATCCCGTCGTACGGCATTTTTTGAAGAACAATCCTCTCTCCTCCCATCTTGATATGTATCCATCCGGTGTCATACCCCAGTATATTCCGCAGAAATAAAATGTGTGACCAGCAGAATCTTATTTTACAAAAAAGGATTCAATTTTAATAGACATTTATCCCCTCTCCTGCTATGATAGACAAAAGAGGTGATCGAATGAATCCATATGCAAAAAAGTGGTTTGATACATATTCCTTAAAGCCAAATAGCCCATTTGTCCAAAAGGAGTTCTGGCTTTATTTTCCGTTGGAGAAGTGGCAAAGGCAAGGATATTTGAAGCCCGAAGAAGCAGTGGAAAATTACGGCGAATACCTCAATGGCCTATTCGGACTGGAGCCCTCCGGCGTCCACGCGCTGCAAGGGTTGGGCTGGTGCGAATCTGCATTCTATCCTATGTTTGAGGAAAAGACGGTAGAGGACAGGGGGGAACAGGAGGTCGTGCAGGATGCCGCCGGGCGGCAGGTGCTCTGCTTTAAAAACAAGAGAACCGGGTTTATGCCGACCTATTTAAAGCACCCTGTCTGGGATGAAAGATCATGGGAGGAAAATTGCCTGTGGAGGCTGGACGCGGGCACGCCAGAACGCATTGCAGACAATGAACGGGAAGCAAACGAGGCGGCAGCAGGACAAAACGCTGGTTTGATGATCTCCCAGCGGATGATCGGCGGGTATATGTTTCTGCGAAGCCTGGTCGGACCGGAGGAGATTATGTATCTGTTTTACGATAATCCCGGCCTGGTTCATAAATGTATGCGCCGATGGCTGGAATTGGCTGATACCGTGTGTGCGCGGCATCAAAGGCAGGTAGAATTTGACGAAATCTTTCTGGCAGAGGATATTTGCTACAATCATGGCCCGCTTATTTCACCTGTAATGATACAGGAATTTTTGTTTCCCTACTATCAGCAGCTTATTTCCTCCGTCCGGTCGCGACAGAAACGGCACCTCTATGTGCAAGTCGACACCGACGGTTTTTCAGATCCCATCATCGAGCTTTACCAAAAAGCCATCGGCATGGAATCCCTCAGCCCGTTTGAAGTCGCCTCCGGCTGTGACGTGGTGCGGACAGGGCGGCAATATCCGCAGCTTATTATACAAGGTGGCATCGACAAACGAATTTTAACCGGCGACAAGGAAACGATTAAACGCTATCTGGATGGTATCCTGCCTGTTATGTACAAGCGCGGGGGTTATATCCCTACTTTTGACCACGCGGTTCCGGAGGAAGCGGAATTTGAAAATTATCTGTTTTACCGTCAGCAATGTCTGGAATATAGCTAAACGAAAACAGAACCACCGGCGCGCTATGGCCGGTGGTTTTTCATTTCCAGAGCGATTATGCCGCATCCGATGGTTCGCCGCTTCCGTCTTCATTGGGTGGGATATGGCCTCTGCCGCCCCGTCCCATACCGAAACCGGCTTCTGCAGCGTCGTCCGGCATCCTTTCTTCGCCTCCCATCCAGCCGCCGTTTACTATCCGGTCGGCTTCTTCCTGCGTGAGCTCGCCGTTTGCAACCTTTTGGTCAAGCTCAGCTTGAAGCTCTACCTTTCTTGCCTCTCGTTCTTCCTGATTTTCCTCGAACTCGGCTATCTTCGTGTTAGCCTCTTCTTGTGTTATTTTCCCGCTTTCCACCAGCTCTGACAGCCTCGTCTTCAGGTCGTCGAGGGACATCGCCCCTTTTTTGCCCCAATCGCCCCCATCCGGCCTTTCCAGTTCCATTTCCGAACCACAGTTCGGGCAGGTTACCGTCCCCGCCTTTTGAATATTTGCCGCAAATGCTGTTCCGGCAACCGAGACAGCAACCAGACAAACAACGGTGGCAATCAGAATCAGATTTCGCTTTTGCAATGAAATTCCTCCTTTATCTTTTGTTAATAGCCGAAGAGCTCGGTCTTGCCCTTACCTCCCTTCGGTTCGATTTCCTCCTCCGGCTATTCTTATTGTAGGGCTTGAGTGTGAAAGATAAATGATGGCGGGATGAAAATAAGGAAAATATTTCACGCGATTGCACAAAAAAAGGCCAGCTTATCGCTGGCCTTTTTTTGTGCCGACGGGATAGCCCTGTCGGCATATTATTTTATTATTTCAAAGAATCAGCAATCTCCTTGATGATGGTGGTCTGGTCGTTGGTGATGACCTCTTCGTCACTGATCACAATCAGTTCGGTCGGGCCGTCCCAGAATACTACCTTACCCAGCGACTGCTCCGCGATCGCACGCAGCGGCAGCAACGTCCTGTCGTTCATCGTCTGCGCTTCCACGTCCAGCGTGATCGTCTGCTCTCCTACCTTCATCTCTTTGCTCCCGATCACCAGCGTCGTCGTCACTCCATCCAGCGTGATCGTTACCGTCTGGCTCGCTTCGTCCCAGCCTACCTCTGCTCCAAAGCTCTCCGCTATGAAGCGTACCGGTACCAGCGTCCGGTCTCCAGGTGCCACGATCGGCTGTACCTCGCTGTTTGCAGGGTCTACCAGCGTCCTGGTTCCTTCCACGTATGCATTCGGGGTTCCGATTGCCAGTACGACAGCGTTGTCCACCACTGCTTTTGCATCGGCCGACAGAGTGTTGCCAGGAGTCGTCGCGTTGCCCTTATCTACATAATTGTCTTCGATCGTATATTCCTGCCGTCCGATCTCCTTAAACGGAATGATCTCGAATTCCGGCAGTTTTTCCTTGATCTCGCTGTCTTCCAGCACCGTGAAGTCCTTGTTCTTGTAATC
>CABSMD010000007.1 GCA_902478725.1 uncultured Clostridia bacterium | reverse complement strand
CTTGCATGTGTTAGGCACGCCGCCAGCGTTCGTCCTGAGCCAGGATCAAACTCTCATGAAAATATTTTCATTGAAAATTTAATTCTTCTCTTTCCTTGCTGACTTACTCTCAGTCCTGTTTCCAGGTTCGCAATCCGCTTCACTTCCCACAGCCCTTTTGCGCACTTCCTGCGGAAGTCGCTTCCAAGACCGCGTATCCGCTCCGCGAATCGCGTTATTAACGTGAACTTATTCGTCTTTTACGCTGTTTAGTTTTCAATGTCCATTCTACTGTCTCCCGGCCTTCTTTCCCTTGCCTCAGGCGTCTTCTCTTTCGGCTCTATCCCTACTCAATAACCCCGCCCCGCCGCGACAGCCTGTTTATTATACCACCTGCTCTTCCTCTTGTCAAGAGGTTTTTTAATATTTTTTTACTTTTTCTTTACTAATCCTACATAAGTGGCGCAAAGGCCCGCAATATTCCGCGAAACATGCGCTGATACCACCGGACTTTTCTGCACTCCTCCAATGTAACGCGCTGGCTTACCTTTAAAATTTCCATATAGTCCTGGTATACCTGCCCCACCGCCGCCGAACGGTACATCCACACGCCGCATTCAAAATGCAGGTATAGACTTCGATAATCCATGTTAATGGTACCGACGGTCGCAATCTCGCCGTCCACCACAAAGGTTTTAGAATGGATGAATCCCGGCGTATATTCATATATTTTAACCCCGCGTTCGATCAGGTTCCGGTAATACGAGCTGCTCACCATATGGACATACCATTTATCCCAGATATGTGGCGTAACAATCCGCACGTCCACACCGCTTTCCGCCGCGAGGATCAGCGCTGTCACCAGCTCATTATCTACTATTAAATAGGGGGTGCTGATATAAACATATTTTTTCGCCCGGTTGATCATATTGAGATAAACCAGCTCACCGACGTCGTCATAATCCAGCGGACTGTCTCCATATGGCTGCACAAAACCATCGGTCTGAAAAGCTATATTTTGCGGCGGACGGAACTGTTCAAAGTCCTCGTCCGATCTTTCTTTATAGTTCCACATCCCCAAGAACATCAGGGTAAAGCTCCACACAGCCTCGCCGCGGAGCATGATGGATGCGTCCTTCCAGTGACCATGCTTGTCCACTACATTAATATATTCGTCGGAAAGGTTGATCCCGCCGGTGAAGGCGGTATGGCCGTCGATCACAAAAATTTTGCGGTGGTCACGATTGTTCATCGTGACCGACAGCATCGGCCGCAAGGGATTGAACACCCGGCACTTGATCCCCATGGTCTCCAGCTTTTTGGGGTAATCAGCCGGCAGCAGCATCAGGCTGCCGCAGCCGTCATACATCACCCGCACGTCCACCCCCTGCGCCGCCTTCTGTCGCAAGATCTCCAGGATCGTGTTCCACATAAGTCCTTCATTAATAATGAAATATTCCAAAAAGATAAAACGCTCGGCCTTTTGCAGCTCCACAAGCAGCTTTTCAAATTTGTACTCTCCCGGTGACAAAAAGAGGGTCTCTGTGTTCTGATAAAGCGGATAACCGGAGGATTGCCGGATAAAGCAGGATTGGTTCGCCGCATCCACGCTCTGCTCCTGCAAGGCACCGATATTAGCCCGGGCGATCCTCTCATCCTGGAGCAACAGAGGGGCGATCTTATCATACTGCCGCTTCAACCGTACGGCAAGCGACTTATTGATCTGGTTCGCACCAAAGCACAGGTAAAATAATCCACCAAATATTGGAAGAGATAGGATCAAAATCGTCCAAGCAAGCTTATAGGCAGGGTTGATCCAGGTGTTAATGATCCACAGCACCGTGAGGGCACTCAGCACAAACAGGGCAATATAGATATACACAAAATAATGCGACAAGCCCCAGATGCTGACCGCCAGTGCGGCAGCCTGGACAAGCATAAGCAGCACGGTAATGGTTATACGATTAAATAAAAAACCAAGTATCTTCGACATAACATTCCCCCAATATTTGTTCTATTGTATCAAAACAGCCGCCCTTTTTCAATAAAATCCGTGAAAAATTTCATACTTTACTTATTGAATTTTTATTCATTTAGTTGTATAATTATAAATATTTCGTTTGGGAGATGATTTTTATGATACGCGCTGGAATTATCGGCGCCACAGGATACGCGGGCGCAGAGCTGGTTCGGATTTTAAGCGGGCATCCGCAGGTTACGATTACACAGGTGGTTTCCAAAAGCTATGCCGGCAAAAGGTTGTCGGAGCTGTATCCGACGCTACGCGGCATCGTCGATCTGACCTGCCGGGAAATAGACATAGATGCATTGGCACAAGACTGCGACGTGGTATTCACCGCCCTGCCACACGGCGCGGCAGCAGAGGTGATCGTGCAGCTCATGGAAAAGGGGCTCCGTGTTGTCGATCTGTCGGCAGATTTCCGCTACAACGACGCAGGGATCTATCAGGAATGGTACGGCATCGACCACTGCGCAAAAGATCTGTTGGAAAAATCGGTCTACGGCTTATGTGAGCTGCACCGCGACAAGATCAAGCAGGCTGATCTGGTCGGCAATCCGGGCTGTTACACCACATGCTCCATCTTAGGCGCGGCGCCGTTGCTCGCAAACGGCCTTATTGAGCCGGATTCGGTCATTATCGACGCAAAATCGGGCGTATCCGGCGCAGGCCGGGGGTTAGGCATCGACTATCACTTTTGCGAATGCACCGAAAACACCAAGGCATATAAAATAGGAAAACACCGCCACACCTCCGAGATCGAGCAGGAATTATCGCTGTTGGCGGGCAACGATATGAAGGTAACCTTTACGCCTCATCTCATTCCACAAAAACGAGGCATTTTGGCTACGATTTACGCGGATTTAAAGCAAGCGGTAAGCACCACAGAGCTGCTGGCAGTTTACCGCACGTTCTATAAAGGCGAATATTTTATCCGCATTTATGAGGAAGGCAGTCTGCCTGAAACCAACCACGTCGCCGGCTCCAACTTCGCCGATATCGGACTGGTAGTTGACAAGCGCACCAACCGGGTTGTGGTAGTCAGCTGCATTGACAACCTGTATAAGGGTGCGGCAGGGCAGGCTGTACAGAACATGAACCTGATGTTCGGTCTGGACGAACGCACCGCAATTGACGGCGCGGGATTCTATCTATAAAAGGAGAATGTATATGAACACCTCTTTGGACGTTATGTCTTTAATCAAAAAGGCCAATATTTTGATTGACGCTCTCCCCTACATCCAGGAATTTGCCAACAAGACCTTTGTGGTAAAATACGGCGGTAACGCGATGGTAAGCGAGGAGCTGAAAAATTCGGTGATGGAGGACATCACCCTCTTAAAATTCATCGGGATCAATCCGGTTATCGTCCACGGCGGCGGGCCGGACATCAGCAGCGCCCTTTCTGATATGAACATCGAAAGCGAGTTCAAAAACGGTCTGCGGGTGACCGACAAAAAGACCATGCAGGTTGCCCAGATGGTGCTGGTGGGCAAAACCAACAAGGAGATTGTCTCCCTCATTAACTGCAAGGGCGGTAAGGCGCTCGGACTGTGCGGGATCGACGGACGGCTGATCCAATGCAAAAAGCTGACCCCCATGATCGATGGAACTCCCGCCGACATCGGTTTTGTAGGCGACATCGTCAAGGTGGACACGCACATCTTAGAATATGTCACAAGGGATGAATTTATCCCTGTAGTCGCACCGATTGGCGTAGACGAAAACGGGCAGAGCTACAACATCAACGCCGACACCGTAGCAAGCGCGGTCGCCTGCGCGCTCAAAGCGGAAAAACTAATCTCCCTCACCGATGTAGAAGGAGTCAAAGATTCCGACGGCGAGATCATTTACGAGGTTTATGGAAGCGAGATCCGCCAGCTTATCGAGGACAAGGTGATTACGGGCGGCATGATCCCCAAAATATTAGGCAGCCTCGACGCAATCCAGGGCGGGGTCAACAGCGTCCACATCATCGACGGACGGCTGCCACACTGCATTTTGCTTGAAATCTTCACCAAGTCGGGAATCGGCACCATGATCAAGAAGGATTGATTCCCGAGAACAGATAAAGGAGCCCCCGACGGGAAATCCCGCCGGGGGCTTGGCTTTTAATTGCCGGATAGCTGTTGACGCAGCTGCGCAACCGCATCATCCACATATTTTTTACTGACTAACTCATTGCTGTCGCTGAATACATGACCGGCATCCACGGTAATTTTACCGTTGCGATAAATTCTGCCACCGGTGGATGGCAGGTAAACCTGTGACATCTCACAAGCGTTATAACTATAAATATTTTTGATTCTAATCTCCGTACCAGAGGAGGCGGCGGCATTCGCAAACGAAAACCGCAGCCTTTGCTCATGGCTCAAACCGCTGCCCGGCCAGGTCGATTGCACGACCGGTAGGCGGTTGTCATCGGAATCAAAAATACTAATATAATGATCTTCCGAGAATGCACTGCCGGCAGTCCGCTCTGCCGGATCCTCATACCGGCTGTTCCATGCTTCCATCTTAACAAACCGGCATATGCAATCAAAATCCAGCCCGACCACGCTGATATACTGGCTGTTGCCAAAATCAACAGTAAATAAATAGGGGTTATCCACCGGCCGATTATGCAGCACTAAGATTTCATTGCTGTCCTTTGCGTTCTTATGCGGATTAAATACCGCCTCAACCGAACCAGATATAATATCCTCCGGATTAATATTATGTGTTACCGTCCAGCGCTCGTTCGCAAACGCCAATGCGTTATCGACCAAGCCATTGAAGTCCATAACGGCACTCGGCAGTGTTGTCAGGGTGCCATCTTCTTTTAATGAATAATAGGTTTCGTTCGGCGTCCGAAACCGCTTCCATGTATTTTCAACAACTGCCAGGTTTTTCTCCGGACGCTTTTCTCCCCAGGTATACCCGTACTTTCCTTGGTATTCTGTAAACACGGGATCGGTTATAAAGCCATAGCCGCCATCGAGATGATAGGCGTAACGGGGGTGGCCGATATTGGAACGGGTTGGGTCCCCCTCATAATACAAATCGAGGTCATATACGTGCCCTCCGATAAAGCTGCCGCCCTGCGTATCAACGCCATACAGATTATTTGGTTTAGTCTGAATGGTGTAGCCCGATACGCAGGTTGTATTTCCGCGGTCATAGATACCGATATGACAATTTTCTGTATAAACATTGGTAAAAAACGCATTGGCAACAAAGGAACCGCTGCCTTCCGACCATATTCTTATTCCATTTTGCAAATTATAAATCTGTAGATTTCTGCAATTCGCATGATAAACCACTGCCGTTTTTGCCACCCCTTTAGCGTGGATGCCAATCCCGTTGCCGGTAAAGCTGGTGCTGGCCCCGCTAGCATCTGTGAGGGTGGTCCCGACTATCTTTATATCCTCCGCTTTGGTCGAATACTCCTTATAGACGGCATCCTCTCCGCCAATATAGATCGCCGAATGGTCATAATTTAAAGGTAGACGGAGGGTCATACCCCGCACCGTAGCACCGCATTTTAGATAAAAGACAGGCTTGTCGGTCATGGCGGTGGACAGTTCAACCGTCTGGTACCCCGATATCGTCACATTTGCAGGGATGGTTACGGTATCGCTAAGCGTATAACTGCCAGGCATGATCAGGACGGTGCCCCCGGTATACAGGTAAGCATCAATCGCCGACTGCAATGCCGCGGTAATGTCGCTTCCATCCTCGGCTTTGAAAATCCTCGTGTGCCCTATATCCGCATTGCCAAGCAAAACTGCCGCAATATTTTGGATCAGATCGGTTTCATGAAGGTCCTCGATCTTCGCCTCTGTATTCTGGCAAGCGGAAAGATAGCACTCGGCAGGCACCGTAGTCAATTGATATATCGTTTCATTATGGTAGGCTGTGAAGTCATAGGCCGGCGTAAAGGTAATCTGGTCGCCCGCCTCAATGATGACCGGCGCAATCGCCAGTTCTTGTACAACGGGCTCCGCCAACACATAGCGCATGGGAATTCCCTGGCCGGTCGTCCTGCTGCCGCATAAATAGGCAAAATCTGTGACACCTGAAAAATATGCCGTAGGCACACTGAAGGTGATCCGGTGCTTCTGCGCGGTTTCGTCCCATTTCATCGCCACCGCTACCTTGCCAATTGAGGCGATTCCATCATACGCAATGGTCTTAATGCTCGCCACTGCCAGACCGGCCACCTCATTTGACGCATACCTCTTACAGGGTGCGCCCAGCTCCTCGTCGCTGATGGTAAGGTGAAACAATGTGTAATTGGCAGCCGTGGACGCCTCACTGCTCCAGGAATATGAAGTGCCAAACTGCACATCGTCAGACCAACGCCGGATCTGCTTGGTCCCTATGATCTCATCCGATACGACGCCATTTCCACACAGGTCAAGAGCCAACTCCAGCTTAGTCTGTTTATTGCTATCCCTAAGCGATAGAGTGCCCTGCGCAGTATAAAGGACACGCGGATTGGAGGGCGTAAAACCCTCCTTTGTCTCCGGACTTTGATACAGGTTCTCATGCAGCCAGATAGAATCGTAGGAGTAATACGAGCCATACCGGCTCCCCTCCACATGCAGGCTGGCAAACGAAGAGGAGACAACATCGGTTGCGGGTGTGTTCAGCGGAATCGTGGTGTAAACCGGGGTGTTTGTTAAATTCTGTTGCATTGTAATATCCTCCTTAGTATTTATTTCACTAAGGAGGATACACCCGTCAAATGATTTGGTCAAATAATCCTGTTGCAAAAATCCAAACAGGTAAAATACCTGCCACAGATATGGTTATTTCTATCTTTCAAAGCAATCAACTTAAATATACTCGTCGCCGCAGCCGTAATTTTCGATGACATAATCAATGTCCTTATCCCCGCGGCCACTGCAGTTTACCAAAATCGCCTTCGCCTCATTGTTCCTCGCCATCTTCATGGCGTAGGCGACGGCGTGCGCACTCTCGATCGCCGGAATGATCCCCTCATAACGGGACAGCTTGAAAAAGGCCTCAAGTGTCTCTTCATCCGAAGCGGTCACATACTCCACCCGCTTTAAATCCTTGAGCAACGCATGTTCCGGCCCTACTCCAGGATAATCAAGCCCGCTGGCAATTGAGTAGACCGGCGACGGCTCGTGATTTTCATCCTGCAGCAAATAGCTTTCAAAACCATGCAACACACCTTTTTTGCCATAGGTCAGGGTAGCCGCGTTATCGCCGGTCGCAGTTCCGCGGCCAAGCGGTTCGACGCCGTACAGCTTGACGGGATCATCCAAAAATGGAGTAAACATGCCGATGGCATTGCTCCCGCCCCCGACGCACGCACAGACCGCATCCGGTAGGATACCGGTCATCTCCAGAAACTGCTCCCGCGCCTCAATGCCAACCACCATCTGGAAGTCCCGCACCATCTGCGGGAACGGATGCGGCCCAACCGCAGAACCGATGCAGTAGATCGAATCCTTATAGTTTTTCGCATAGGACTCAAAGGCGGAATCAACTGCCTCTTTAAGCGTTTTCAGACCATGTGTGACAGGAACCACCTTCGCACCTAAAATCTTCATTCGGGTAACGTTGGGCGCCTGCTTGGCGATATCCACTTCGCCCATGTGAATCTCACATTCCAAACCAAAAAAAGCAGCGGCGGTCGCCAACGCGACACCATGCTGGCCCGCACCAGTCTCGGCAATCAGCCTCTTTTTACCCATGAATTTCGCCAGCAGTCCCTCGCCCATACAATGGTTGAGCTTGTGCGCACCGGTATGGTTCAAATCCTCCCGCTTCAAATAAATCTGACAGGTACCAAGCGCCCGCGACAGCCTCTCACAATGGTAAACCGGCGTGGGACGACCCTGAAATTCCTTGCGAATCCGCCGCAGTTCATTGATAAACTGCGCAGAATGGCAAATCGTCTGGTATGCTTGGTCGATCTCCTCAAATGCCGGAATAAGCTCCGGCGGCAGGTAGCTGCCACCATACTCCCCAAACCTGCCGTTTTGGTCAGGATAGTTTTTTAAGTAATTATTAAATTCCATGCTCTCATTTCCTCCATTTCATTTTTTAGCAGAGCGAAAAATGAAAAAAACCCCGCGCAGAAAGCCGAGGCATAGTTGTACCTATAATACTCTCCTCTTCTCAGCTATTCTCAACTCTACTTATTTTTCATCATAACATGTTACATAAAAATTGTCAAGGGTTTTTGGGGAATAAAAAAGCTGTGGCAGTCGCCACAGCTTTTTTATTATTTTAAATCATTTTTAGAACAAATCGAGGAGACGTTTGAGAACAGAGGTGGCCTCGGCGCGCGTCGTGTTGGCCGCCGCCACAAACGTCGTCGGCGTCATCCCTTTCAATATCCCAATTGCCGCCGCCGTGTCTACATACCCATATGCCCACTCTGAGATTTCATCCCTGTCAGCGAACATCTCGATCGCTCCACTCTTCGGTACCCCGCCTTTGAACGCATACGCCTTCGCTATGATCACCGCCATCTCTTCCCTCGTAATCAGGTCGTCCGGCCGGTACCAGCCATCGTACCCGGCTATGATCCCAGCATTCGCCGCCGCGTTTACCACCGGCGCATACCACGCCTCACTGCTTACGTCCTTCCACTCCTGACCATCCGCTGCCGCCGTCAGGTTCAGCGCTCTCGCTACCAGCGCCGCAAACTCCGCTCTCGTCACCGGCCGGTCTGGTTCAAATATATTCTCTGTCACTCCTGCTACAATCCCCTTGCTGTACATCGCCTCAATATCGCTCTTCGCCCAGTGGTTGTTGATGTCTATAAACTTGCTGCCGCCTCCTCCTAACAGGCCGCTGCCTCCTCCGATCGTCGTGCCTCCACCGTTCGAATTGCCAGGATTGTTCGAGCCGCTTCCGCCTCCTCCGATCGGCGGAGCCGGGGTCGGCGTCACATTCGTCACATTGTCATACAGCACCAGTTCATTCAATCCATCCGCCCATACCACCAGCTTCGGCGCTGTATTGCTCACCCGCACCATATCACGGTTCTTCAGCCCGCTTTGCGCCGCTTCCGCCGTGTCGGCCTTGATTGTCGTGCTCACCGCTGTATATCTGCCGCCTATGATATGCCCTGTCCGCTTGCTGTACGCTCCCTCAATCTCGATCCGCACAGGACCGCTAAACGACAGATCGCCCCCGAACGCCACCGCCGTAATCTTCTCGGCATTGTTCACCGTCTGGCTCGGGGTACCGCCTGATGCAAACACCGACAGCGCCACACGGCTTCCCGCTGTTCCTTCTACACGGGTTCCCGCCGGTATCTTTAGGCTGATGGCACGTGCCTCACCATCCACCGTAATGGTTCCGCTGATGTTGATCTCACCCAGCTCCATACCGGCCGGCACCGTTACCTTCACCCCACTCTTATCCGCCGGGATGGTAATGTTGGTCACATCCACAAATGGCGGAATGTCGTAGGTCGCACCCGATTCAATCGCAGGCACCGTCGTGTTCACCGCCGCCTGGAAGGCATCGATCGCTCCCTGCAGCGTACTCAATGCTTCGGACAGCACCGCCGCATCGGTCGAGGTCACCGCCTTGGCCGCTTCGATCGCCGCGCCGAACGCATTCTTTGCGCCGGCTGGCGCCTGTCCATACAGGCTCCCCTCCGCTATCACGCTGTTTAACGCCTCCGCCTCGCGGATCTTCGCTTCCAGCTTCTTCGCCGGCGATTCCTCTTTCCCTACCTGCACTGTCTCTGATACCACTGCTTCGCCGTGGAGGTCGTTGCTGTCATGAGGTGTAACCTCATAGCGGATAAATTTGTCCGCATAAGCCCCGTCCAGATAGAGCTCTAAATCGTGTTCACCCAATATCTTTTCATAGTTGCCATCCCTGGAGTTTGACAGGTACCAATTGATTTGTGAAAACCCTTCCGGGTCATTGTCCGGGTCAGAATAGCTGTAGTTTGCCGTAATCACGCTTCCAACACTGACGTTGCCGCCGATCAGCGCGCTGGTAACGGCGGGCGCCCGTCCGCCGACATACCTTTCCAGCCCGTCCTCGGTGTAGGGCTTTACTCCCATCCTTTCGGTCGGCAGGTTTTCAAAATTGCCCGCGCCCATCGCCCTTGCAACCGTATCCAACCCCTTTTCGGTCAACTTGAAGTCTTCGCCGTATTCAACGAACATCCCGTTGTCGCGGGCCGTGTTGTAGTTTTTGTTCGCCTGATATAATCCGCCATAGACCTCCTGTCCGACCTTGACGGAGACGTTGTTTTCAAACACGTTGCCGCCAACTGGCGCGTAATCCATGGCAAAGTTTTTGAGCCACCCGGCGTCTGCTTCCGCGTCCTTATCCTTTACCTGCTCATAAAACTGATTCATTTGCGGCAGATGGCTCCATTGGTCGGTCTGAAACTGCGTCCCGGTTTCCGGGTCGGTCCAGGTTACGTTGGCGTAATGATTGCTCCAGGTCTCTCCGGCATAAGGCACCGTCTGCATCTTTTCCCATACATTGTGGTTACGCAGGTCGAAGCGGTCCATAATCCACAGCCACCAGCCATAGGCGGTGTCCCCGTTGTTCCAGGGATGGGACAGGAAGCTGTTCGGCGCGTCCACAAACACATTGTTTTTCACCACCACATACTGGCCGCCGTTGGTCTTAATGGCGTTGTGCGTGGAGGTCTTGCCGCCCTCCTCAGCCGTGAGCGTACCGCGGTAGAACACGTTTCCGTAAATATACGGGCCGTAGGAGCCGTCGTCGAAGAAGACGGATTGCGAACCGTAGCCGCCGTAGCCGTTGCCGTTGTCATGGAAGTAATTGTACATAATTTTGGTTCCCATCTGGGTGGCGTCACGCGGGCAGGAATAGACCGCGCCCATATCCGACGCCTCCAGTACGCCGTTGTAGATCTCGTTGTAGCTGATATAGTGGTCGTTTCCGAGCACGCTGATGAGCTGATGCCCGGCGTTGTACAGTTCGTTGTGCGACACCTGAACGCCCACGCCGTTTATGTTGATGGCGGGCGAATAGGACTCGTAAACCCGGCTGACGTCGTGGATGCGGTTGTTGGTAATCACGTTGCCCGAGCCGGAGAGGGTCTCGCGGTCACCGCCCGAGATGGCGATGCCGCCCTTGCCGGTGTCGTAGATATTGCAGTTTTTAACCATAATGTTGGTGCCCGAAAGGTTGAGCGCCAAACCGGAGGTGTGCGCGGCTTTGCAGCCGTCGATTGTGATGCTGTCACCTGAGGCGGTGACGGCGTTTTCGCGCATGTACTCAAAATCCAGCCCCTTGAGGGTGACGTGGTTCACATCGTTTAGGATAACCATCGGTTTATCCAGGGTGGATACCACCACCTCGGCGGTTTGCATGTCGGTTGTCGGATAGAAATATACGACCTTATTCTCCCGGTCGATGTAGGACTCGCCCGGCATGTCGATTTCTTCAACCAAATTCCAAAAATACATCCGGTTGCCTTCGGATATGCCGTAATTGGTACCGCCCACGGTGACCAGAGTATTATTTTCCGCGTCCAGGCTGTCCACGCGCAGGTTGCCGTGGGCAAAATAACCGCCCAGATAACCGCCGATGAAGAGGTCTGCTTTTGCCTCTTCCGACCAGAGCTTCGCCCTGCCCGTGTCATCTTTGTAGGTTACCGTGACCGGGCCGCTTGCCCAGGTATCGCCGTGCAAGGTACACTCGCCCAGACGCAGGTACTTGGTATCCTTTTCGTTGTTCGGCCAGCGGGACTGGGAAAGCACCGTACCATTTACATAGACCTCCATCGGCCGCCAGCTGCTGTTCATAGCCTGCCCGTGGTCGATGATGGCGGGAATCGTGTCAATTCCCGCGGCGCCAAGATCCAACTGCATCAGCTTGCCGCGGGCGAACTCGTCGATCACGCGGCCTGCCACCGCCGGGTCGGCCTTTTCGGCCTTGCTGCCGTCAATGACCTTGCCGCCGTATAACTTGACCGTTTCGTTGTTGTATGCGCTGTAGGTGATCGGGGAGGCTTCCGTCCCGCTGTCCTGCGCGTTTAAGGTGAACGACTGGTCAAACAGGTATGTGCCGCCGCGCAGGAATACCGTTACGCCGCCGCGCGGCAGGTCGGTTAGATTTCGGATTGCATCCCGCGCCGCCTCCAACGTGGCCAACGGAGCGTCGATTGAGCCGTCGTTTGCATCGTCACCGTCGGGCGCGACAAACAGGGTCAGCGCTCCGGTGTCCTTAGCGACCGGCCCAATAACGTTTGAAATTACGGTGTTGCTTTCATACGGCTCCGCCTTTGCATAAACTTTGACCGTTGCGCGGACATGCGCGTTCACGTCATCTGCGGAGAGGGTGTAGCTTGCGCCGTTTGCTATGTCCGTCCAGCCATCTGTGCCATTGGCGCTGCGCTGCCATTTGATCTCAGCCTTGTCCTCCTCGTCGAGGTTGCCGTCAAAATAATCGTAGGATATGCCAAGCGTGTCGTTTTCAATTGCCCGCCCGTTGATTTGGGCGTTTGAGACGACCGGCGCGACCGGGACGGTTGCTTTGAATACAACTGATACTGTTGTGTTACCCGCTAGGGTGCCAACAGGCGCTGGGGTGCCGGCGGCCGGGTCAGCGCCGGTAAACAGCGCGGTCTTGTCCTCGCCGCCCACCGTGACCCGTTCGATCTTATAATTTTCATCCGGTATTACCGAGAAAGCCAGCTCCTGCGTGTTGTCCACCATGACCTCGCGCGCGCTGCCCAGCGAATCCTTGGTAATCACGTTGGTGCCGAACGCCGCGCTGCCGCCCCCGCTGACCGTAAAGGTTGCGGTGTTTACGCCCGTATTGTAGGCGGCCAGGTTGTCAAACGAGACCGTGCTACCAATCCCGCTGTACAGCTCCATCTGTATGCGGTTGACATACCAGCCGTTTTGCTTCATGCCGTCAGTGAGCTTTAAGTCTATGCTCTCAATGGTGGCCGTCTGTGAACCGAGCGTGCCGTCGTCCAGTACGCGGTACAGAGTCGCGCTTGCCAGGCCGGTTTCCCCGTCCATCTCAATGTAAGCGCGGTACCAGGTGTCCTTATCGATGGGCAGGCCCGCCACATCTGCTGCCTTGATCGAGAAGAGGGCCGGATACACGGAGCTGCCGTCACTGCCGGCAATGTGCGCCACCGCCTTTGCCAGAATCCCGCCGTCGCCCGCCATCGCGTTGACCTTAAATTCAAAACCGAATGCCGTCGCGCGGGCGGTTTCCGGGTTTGCGATGTTGAACCGGAGCGTCGGCGTACCGGCGTTATTGTTGTTGTCCTTTGTAATGGCAAGGTATTTGCTCTTGTCGCCGGTTGTTTTGGCGGGGGTGTCCCATAGCATGTTCTTATCCGCTCCTGCCTTGGACCAGGCGGTGTTGTTTGTGTCGAAATCCGCTACCGTCACAACCGGCGCGGCCAGCGGCCATGCAATGGAGGCCTGGCCTTCCGGCGCCTGCAACGGAGCGGCCTCCACCGGCCCGAACACGTTCGATTCGGCCAGATTACTTTCAAACGGTTCGGCATCTGCATACGCCCTGACCACCGCGCGGACGTACTTGCCGGCATCCTCCGCCGTCAAAACATAGCTGGCCTGTGCCGCGCCCGCAATATTGGCCCAACCGTCCGTACCATTGGCGCTGCGCTGCCATTTGATTTCTAATTTATCCTTATCCTCTTGATCGTCGTTCGCGTCGAAAAATTTGTAAGTTACCGACAAAATCTCGTCTTCCACCGCGCTTCCCGTGAGCTTCACATCCGAAACCACCGGCGCCGACGGCGCGTCGGACAAGAAGGTGACCGTTACAGGCGTGTTTGCCGTAAGCGTCCCCGCCGGGACTGGGTCGGTTGTGGTAAACAGCTCGGTCTTGTCCACACCGCCGACGAGCACCTGCCCGAGCTTATAGTTTTCATCCGGAACGGCCGCGAAGGTCAGGCTTTCTCCCACCGCGACCGCCACCTCTTTGGCGCAGCCTAAGGAATCCTTCGTAATCTTGTTTTCGCCGAACACCACGCTGCCGCCCTCGCTGACCGTGAAGATCGCGGCATCGACGTTGTGATTGTAAGCCGCCAGGTTGTCAAACGAGACCGACGCGCCTACCGTGCCGTACATTTCGATCTGCAAACGGTTTATGTACCAGCCGTTGCCCGACATGCCATCCTTGAGGGCAAGCGACGTTCCGGCCCATTCCTTCACCAGCCCGCCGTACGTCCCGTCGGGATTGAGCCTGTATAGCGCGGTGGTAGCCGTTTCCGTTTCTTCATTTATATCTATGTGAATCCGGTACCAGGTCTTTTGGTCGATCTTGATGCCGCTTACGTCGTTTGCCTTGATGCTGGCAAACGACGGATACGTCTGTGCGCCGTCCTTGTCCGTAATAAACCCGACCACCTTGGCCAGCAGCGAGGTGTCCCCCTCCGCCGCCTCGGTCTGAAAGTCGAGGTCAAACGAGACCGCCCGTGCCTTTTCCGGCTCGGTCACGTTGAACCGGAGCGTCGGCGTGCCGGAGGCCGTGTTGCTTTGCTTTGTGACCTTTAAATAGTTGCTCTTGTCTCCATCCGTCTTTTGCACCGAATCCCAGGTCATGTTCGCGCTTGCGCCCGCCTTCGACCATGCGGTGTTGTTCGCGTCGAAATCCGCCACTGCCACGACAGGGTCGGAAAGCGGCCAGGCAATGGACGACTGGGTAGCCGTAACCGCAGATTCCTGACGGAACGTAACCGAGACCGCAATGTTTGCGGTGAGCTTTCCTACCGGCACCGCAGCGTCGTTTTCCTGGAACAGATCCGTTTTGTCCTCCCCGTCGACCAGTACCCGATCGACCGCGTAGCCTGTTGCCGGGCTGACGGCAAAGGATAAATCCTCACCTGCTGTGACCGCCACTTCTTTGGCTGTGCCCAGCGAGCCGCTTGTGATGGATTGCCCGTTCATGGTCACCCGCCCGCCCTCGCCGACGGTAAAGGCTGCCGTATTGACCGGAGCGTTGTAGGCGATCAGGTTGTCAAACGAGACCGCGCTGCCCTCCACTGTGGTGTAGGACTCCACCTGCAGGCGGTTGACGTACCAGCCGTTTTGCTTCATGTCGTCGGTCAGCTTGAGATCGATGTTGGCAAACGCTTTCACCAGCGTACCGAACGTCCCGTCGCCGGTAAGGGTGTACAGGTCTGCTGTTCCCTTGCCGGAGACCCCGTCCATCCTGATGCGCAGGCGGTACCAGATGTCGCCGTCGATCGCGATGCCGTCGACGAGCTTTGGCTTAATCGAGACGATTCCCGGATAAACCTCCCCGCCCTTGTCGCCCTTGATGTCAGCGACCACCTTGGCCAAAAGTCCCGCGTCGTCGCCCTCCGCGCCGTTGGTTTTGAAATCGAGGTCGAACGCGACCGCGCGGCTGGTGTCGGGGTTCTCAATGTTGAACCGCAGCGTCGGCGTACCGGACGCCGTGCCGCTGTTTCGCGTCATCGTAAGAATCTTGCTTTTGTCCCCTTCGGTGTTGTTGGGGTGCGTCCAGTCAAAATTTGCACTTGCGCCCGCCTTGGACCAGGCGGTGTTGTTCGCGTCAAAATCCGCGATGGTTACGATCGGACTGCCCTTGCCCCACGCGGGGGAATTTGCGGTGTATGCGGTAAACCCGCAGCAGCCCAGTGCCAGTGCGAATACCAGCAGCAATGCCATCTTCCGTTTCATAGTTTACCATCCTCCATCCCATTTTTTCGTTGTTTTTCAATTTTATGTAAAGCTATTGATTCTATCCTTATTGTAGACGAGGTAGGGGAAAAAGTAAAGCAGTAAAATTGCGGTATAATATTGTATTTTTGCTTTTTTAATTGCCAAATTTAAAAAGATATTATATAATTGTCCCGAAAGGGATTCGCAAGGGAGGGAAACCAATGTATAAAACACGGTTCGATATTGCCGAGGATAAGATCATTCCCCATTTGCCGCCGTATACGGTGCCGTTTTCCCATAATGTCGTGACCTACCCGCCGGATTCGCTCCTGCCTGAGAAAGAGCAGGTGCTGCATTTTCATGGGGAGGTCGAGATTCATTATGTCCTCAAAGGCCATGGCCTCTCCATTATTAATAATGTACCCTTTCATACCGCGCCGGGGGATATCGTGTTTATTAATCCCAATGTACTGCATGTGAACCGTCTCGGACGGGAGGAAGTGGTGACCTACCGTCTGATGATTAACGACGAGTATTGCAGGGAGATGCACCTGGACCTGGGGCAGGAGCCGATCAAGCCGCTGATTCGGGATGAGAGGGCGGGGAAAATCGTGCGGGAGATGTATGAGGAGACCAAGCGGGTGCAAAAGCACTATTTCATTGAGTGCTTTGCCGGAACGCTGCGTCTTTTGGTTTATCTTGCCCGTAACCACGCGCAGGAAAACGCCGACCATGTGTTCAACCAGCCACAGAGCAGCAAACACTTGCTGGCCCGGCGCGCAATCCGGTATATGGAGGCGCACTTCACCGAACCGTTGTCCTTGGGGGATCTGGCCGAAATCCTGGGCTATTCCCGCTACTATTTCAGCCATACCTTCACTGAAATCGTCGGCTGCACTGCCGTGCATTACCTGAATCTGCTCCGGTGCAACTATGCGGGTATCCTGCTGGCCAATGAAGATTATAATGTCAGCCAGATCGCCTCTCTGTGTGGTTTTACCAACGCGTCTTATTTTACCCAGACCTATAAAAAGCTCAAAGGGCGCCTGCCCTCATCCGACAAGCTGTACCGGGCCCGTCCGATCGACCGGTGACGGCGTGACGTATGCAGCTTCAGTAAATTCCAAAAAGGGTCATGCAAACCAAATGGTTTGCATGACCCTTTTTTCTGTCTGACAGAATGCCGGCGGTATGAGGATGTTCCTGCGCTTTTCCGTTTATGCCTGCCGCTTGAACACCTCCGCCAGATCACACTGCTCCCACGGCAGGCCTGCCTTTCCGAAATGACCGTAGGCTGCCGTCTGGGAATAGATTGGCCGGCGCAGGTCGAGGCGGTCGATGATCGCCGAGGGACGCAGGTCGAGGTTGTCCATCAACAGTTGGTATATTTTCTCTTCCGCTACCGTGTTGGTACCGAAGGTGTCGATGTTGACCGAAACAGGGTGCGCTACCCCAATGGCATAGGCGATCTGGATTTCACAGCGTTTCGCCAGCCCCGCGGCCACGATGTTTTTGGCGGCGTACCGTGCCGCGTAGGAGGCGGAACGATCCCCCTTTGTCGGATCCTTGCCGGAGAACGCGCCCCCGCCGTGGCGGGCGTATCCGCCATAGGTATCCACAATGATTTTCCGGCCCGTGAGCCCCGAGTCGCCCTGCGGCCCGCCGACAACAAACTTGCCGGTGGGATTGATTAGCAGTTTTGTTTGTTTGTCACGCCACTCCTGCGGAATCACCGGTTCTACCACCAGCTTTTGCATGTCATGGGCGATCTCTTCCTGTGATACCTCCGGCGCGTGCTGGGTGGAAACGACGATCCCGTCGACCCGTGCAGGGATCCCGTCGCGGTATTCAACCGTCACCTGTGTTTTCCCGTCCGGACGCAGGTAGGGCAGGATTCCCTGCTTGCGCACCTCGGAGAGGCGGTAGGCGAGCTTGTGCGCAAGTGAAATCGGCATCGGCATCAGCTCTGGCGTTTCGTCGCAGGCAAACCCGAACATCATACCCTGGTCTCCTGCGCCTAATCCTCCGACGCCTCCCTGCTTGTCCTCAAGGGCAGCGTTCACGCCCAGCGCAATATCGGGCGACTGTGCGTCAATAGAGGTGAGCACGGCGCATGTGTTCCCGTCGAACCCGCTGGCCGCGCCGTCATAACCGATGCGGGTGATGGTATCGCGCGCGATTTGGGCGATGTCGACATAGCATTCAGTCGAAATCTCTCCCATTACCAGAACCATACCGGTGGTGACCGCCGTTTCACAGGCGACGCGCGCCTGTGTATCTTGTTTCAGGATCGAATCGAGCACCGCATCGGAAATCTGGTCGCACACCTTGTCCGGATGCCCCTCGGTGACCGATTCGGAGGTAAATAATAGCTTTTTCATAGGTACACCTGACTTTCTGTATTTAAATTATGCTATAAGCAACCATGCCTAAAAAAGGGTTTATGCCAATATTATAGGCACTTTTACCGGCGTTGTCAAGCCGCATGGCTTATGGTGATTGCTTTGCGTGGGATTGGCTATTGATTTTTTCAGCCAAAGAATCGACCAATTTCATGATCAACTCCCGGTCTGCGTCGCTTAGCATACTGTATTGCCTGGCGAGCTGCTTTACCTCGTCGTTGATATCGAGGTCGCTGAAAACATCCACATACATAGGGGCGGATCCGTTCATCAGCCAATCGGGGTTTACATTGTATTTCTGACAAATATCCCGCACTGTCCGGTCGGTTACATTGCGCGAGCCCGTTTCCATATTTGTGATCGCCCCGCCGGACATATTAATAGACGCGCCGAATGCGCGTGTTGTCAGCTTTAACTGTTCTCTTAAAAAACGCAGCCTTTCGCGGCTCAGACCGCCATTACGTTAACGGACGATACATGGACCAAGATTACCACTGATGTCGTCTATCAGTATAAGGACGATGGGGTAAACAACGGTGTGCAGCTGCATGTCGGCGTCGTAAATCCGAATCAGACCAGAGAACTTTTCCTTGATGAGAGCATATCATTCTATGTAGACGACATCACTATGGTGCCATATGAGGCCTTTGAGGAAGAAATCTACACCAGAGATTTCAATAAGGAAGAAGCAAAGAAGTTAGGGGAAGACAATAACCAGATCCAAGCGATCAAAGCCGGTACCGATTCGGGCGCCTTCGATGGCACGAACTTTTTTGACCTGGAGATGAAGGCAGGGGCGGCGAATAGCTGGCCGTTTTTGACAATAGACGGTTTTGGCAGCCCTGCCGGCGAGGTTGTGTTTGAGGGGATGTTCAACACCACCTATACCGGCGATAAAACCGACCGTCTGGCGGAGCTGCACTATGGCTTCCAGATGCCGGGTTCCGATGTGATCGCCCGCGTCATCCTGAGCCGTATCAACAAAGATTCGGTTATGGATCATGCGAATAAGCCGGTGGCGTCCAACACGCCGGGTCAATGGCTTAAAATAAAGGTGACCATCCATACCTATAAGGGAACCTATCAAATCAGCGTGTACGATAAGGACGGCGCACTTCTGGGTGAAAATAAGGCCCAGAACATGCCGAAGCCCACCGCCCCCGCTAATGATCCCGACAGATACAAAAATTTCAGCTATGCAAAAGCGTCGGCTGTGGATGCGCGTTACATGACTGCGTCGGATGTCGGCGCCATGCACCTGTCCATCGACAACCTGAAAATAACCAAGGTTGGGCAGAAACCCACTGCGCCGGTGGTGAGCGACGTAGTCCTCAGCGGCCGGGCGGTCGAGGAGCAAAAGCTCAAGGTAACCTACAAATATCTGGACGATAACGGCGATCCGGAGGATACCGGTAAAACCGAAATCAACTGGTACCGTGCCGACAGCGCCGACGCTGCGGACTGGGGCAGTGCGGTTGCAACCGGCAGCGAGTATGTTTTGACCAGTGCCGATATCGGAAAATACATAAAAGCGACGGTAAAGACCTATGCAATCCAGCCGCCTGAGGAGAGCAACCTGGTGGAAACCGAGGTCATCGGGCCGGTTAAGGCAAAACCGCAGCTCGATAAAGAAAAAATCACCACGCTCGACCTGACCAAAACTCCATCCATGCTCATGTCGGATGCGGCAGACGCGGCCATGACCGTGTTTGGCTCTTCGGAAAACGGCGAGTATGAGCTGACCGATTCCGGACGCATGACCTATGAATCGAGCGACGAATATGTTCTGACCGTCGCGAACGATGGAAAAATCAGCATCAAAAACCCCGGCTACGCAATCGTAACCGGAACCTATACCAATCCTGACAGCTCTACGGTGAGTGCGAAGATCGTCCTGAACATTGCCAAGGACACGCCGAAGCTCGAGGGCTTTGAAAGTTATACCATCCCCAGCCCGGAACTCAATACTCACCTGACGCTGGTGGAAGACCCGGTGCGCACCGGCAAGTATGCGATGGCGTACCGCACCAAGCCTGCCAGCGGTTCGACCACGGCCAACTGGGGTCTGGACAGTTATGCAAGCTACTCCAATCCCTCCGCGATCGGCGAAGTCTGGTTCTATGACAGCGGCGAGAAGGGTAACGCCAAGGCGAGCGCCTATTTCCAAAGTCATGACAGAGATCTCGCAGGCAATGCATTCCCGAACAATATGGCGGTGCGGATCGGTACTCTGGACGACAGCAAGGATTATTATATGTATAGCAATTCTGTGGCCAGCAGAAAGAACGTAGGCCCAGGCGCGGAGAATTATACAGGTACGGATAAAGAAGGTACCGGCTACCTTGGCGACAAATATACCAATGGAAACGTTCTGCTTGACGGCAAGAACGGCACGCCTGCCGTTCCCAGAAGCAAGGGCTGGCATCAGGCCGTTATGGTCGTAAACGGCGGTACCGACCGCAGCCGCGTGGGTACCGACCAAGGTACCATCACGCTGTTCTTAGATGGTGTGGAAATCTATACCGAGCGTTATGTACCACTTTATTTGAACGTCCTGCGCGGGGAGAACCATTATGGGGCGGCATCAGGTATTTCTTCCTATTATGATGACTTGAACTTCTGCCGTTATTATCCGCAGGAGCGTGCGCCGGTTGCAAGGGATGTCAAGCTTTCGGGCACGACCATGGTGGACGGTGTGCTCACCGTCACCGCGGACATCTTCGATGAGAATTTTGATCCGCTTGCAGCATCCACCTACCAGTGGCAGCGTGCGGACAAAGCGGACGCGGCGGAAGGTGAGTGGACCAATATCGCCGGTGCGACCGGTGAGAGCTATACCTGCACGGCGGACGACTTAAACAAATTCATCCGCGTGCTTGTCACGCCGCACAGCACGGTAGACCCGAAAGACGGTGAGCCGACGGCTTCCGACGTGAGCCGGCAGATCGCCTCGAAAAAGAACCCGCCGAGCGCGGCAAACGTCTCCCTGACCGGAACGCCTGCCATCGGCAATAAGCTTACTGTGAACTATACCTATACCCCGGCGGCCGATGGGGATACCGAAGGCGACACCGTCGTCAGATGGGAACGTTCCGAAGACCAGCAGACCTGGACCGAGATCGAGGGCGCAACCGGGACATCCTATGGCATTTCCGTTGCCGATGCCGGGAAGTATATCCGTGCAACCGTAATCCCAACCGATAAAAACGGCCTGACCGGTGCGCCTGTGACCGCGCCGGAAATTCTGCAAATAGGCAACGAGGTTTCCTACTTTGTGGCAACCGACGGTGACGACAATAACCCGGGTACGATCGACGCGCCGTTTAAGACGGTCGAAAAGGCGCGGGATACCATCCGGGCCGCCAAAGGCAGCCTGCCGGTCGGACAGATTACCATTAACATCCGCGGCGGCGAATATCCGATGAGCCAGGCGGTAAAGTTTGACCAGAACGATTCCGGTACCGAGCAAAGCCCGATCGTTTACCAGGCATATAATGATGAGAAGGTTGTGTTTATCGGCGGCAAGGTGATCGATAACGACAAGCTTTCCAAGGTAACCGATCAAGCTATTTTGAGCCGGGTGATCGATCCGTTTGCCAGGGACAGGCTCATGCAGCTGGATTTGAGCGACATCGATACCATTCCTGCGATCACAGATTATGGAATGGGTATCTCTGGCGCTGCCTATACGCCGCTGGAAGTTTATTTTGACGGTACCGCGCTTACCCAGTCCCGCTGGCCGAATGACGAGCCGGGCATGGGCTATCTGCGCACCGGTAACTATGTCCAGATCGGGGATGGCAAAGACGATACAAAATATAAGGAGGTCCCGTTCACCATTGACTATGTAGACCCGACCAACCGGGCGGCTACCTACTGGTCTGAAGAGGCGAAAGACGACCTGTACATCACCGGTTTCGTGGCCAATGACTGGGCGGGCGTGACCCATAAGATTGCGTCGATGGATTATGACCAGAAAAGGATTACCTCGGTCAATGGTACCTCGTATAAACCGCAGGCGAACCACCGTCTGTATTTCTGGAACCTGATCGAAGAGATTGATATGCCGGGCGAGTCCTACATTGACCGTGAGAATAAGGTTGTATATTTCTATCCGGCCAACGATGTGGCAAACGCCGAGATCATGGTTTCCACCATGACCGATACCATGTTCCAGCTTGATAAGGTGTCCTATGTGACCTTAAAGGGCCTGGAATTCGGCTACACCCGTAACAACGCGATCAATGTCAGCAATGGCAGCCATGTAACCATCGATGGTGTTACGGTGGCGCATACCTCCAACAGCGCAATGTCGGTGTCCGGTACGAATTGTGTGGTCAAGAACAGCCATGTCTTCGACACCGGTGCGGGCGGCATCAGCATCAGTGGCGGCGACAGAAAAACCCTGGTATCTGCCAACAATGTTGTGGAGAACAACAGGGTTCACAGCGTCAATCGCGTGTACAACGCCTATAAGCCGGCGATCAGTGTCAGTGGCGTAGGAGCGCGGGTGCGGAACAACGAGATTTACGATGGTCCGCACGAAATGGTAACATTGGGCGGAAACGACCTGTATTTTGAGTACAACGAGGTATATAACGCGGTACTCGACGCGTCCGATATGGGTGCGGTTTACTGGGGACGTAACCCGACCAACGCGGGCTATGAACTCAATTACAACTACTTCCATCACATCGGCAACGCGTACGGCGGTTATGGCCAGCAGTCGGTGTTCTGGGACGATGGCGCGACCGGACCGTATATGAAGGGCAATATCTTCTATCGCGGCACATTGACCACCGACCAGGGCGGCAACACGGGCCGTTGTTATCCGGTTAAGACCAACGGCGGACAGTATTCTGTTTTGGAAAACAACATCTTTGTAGATGCCCCGACAGCCGTCTGGTTCCAGCCTTGGAACACCACTGGTTCGACCGTGCAGGACAGATGGTGGTTGTGGGTACATGATTCTTATTCCGGTACCAATCATAATATCTGGAAGCTTATGAGAGATGTTGGGTTTGACAGTGATACCTGGAAAGAGCATTATGCTGGCACCCAGTGGGAATGGCTGAATGAAACCTTTACGCAGGAACAGTATGAGGAAGTCCATGCGCTGTTCGTAGCGGGCAATACCGCGAAGCTGGACGAAATCGCGAAAGACAGGGCTCCATCCAATACCAATACCTTTAGGAACAACATAGCGGTTAAGGTCGACGTGAACAAAGGCGGCGAACCCTTTAACGGCAATGGCGTCGGCACCGGGACCTATCGCGCCGATACCGACATCCTGCCGTCGGGCAATTCGATGTTCGTTGAATACGGCGAAGACTTCAAGTTGACCGAGGAAGGTCTTGCGGCAGTAAATGCTAAGATGAATGGTGCATTTGAGAACATTCCGACCGAAAAAATCGGTTTAATGCCGTATACCGATAACGGCCAGGAAAAACTCGTCGGCGGTTTGGAACCGACTGCTTCCAATGCCGTAGTCGGCGGCAACGTCAGTGTTGGCAGTGTGATCAGCGCGATTTATAACTATACCGATCCGGACGGCGATCCGGAGAGTGTTTCTGAAATCGTCTGGTATATGAGCGATTCAGAAAATGGCAAATTTGAGAGAATTCCTGGTAAGCAGGGTAAGGAACTGTTCATTGACGAATCGTATGCGGATAAGTATATCCGGTATGAGCTGGTGCCTTACGATTCCTATATGCGCTACGGCGAAGCAGTGGTATCAGAGACAGTGCAGGTAGGGAAAGAGGAATCGCCGGCGAAGAAGCTGGAAGCGAAGATCCGCGAGGCGGAGGCGTTAAACAGCGTGATAGCGGAGGGGAGCCTGTATGGACAGGCGCCAGCCGGCGCAAAGAATGCGTTCGGCGCGGCGATCGAAGCGGCCAAGGCGGTGACCTCGACCGATGCGGCGGTGCTGTCCGAAGCATTGAGTACGCTGCAGGGAGCGATCGATGCCTTCCAGGCGGCGGTGAACACGACGGTGCCTGCGATTGAATCGGGTGCGACCTACGACATTCCGCCATTTGTGGATGTGACCAACATTACCATCCCGGCGGATAAGAGTGGGGTGAAGGTAACGGTGCCGGCCGGTATGGAGCTGGGTGAGATCAACATCAGCGGAACCATTACGGTGGATGGTGAGGCACGTGCCATCAGCCTAAAGATACCGGCGGGAACCCGTGTAGAAGGAACAGCGGGAAGCCGTGTGGCGCTGTCGGTGTTTGCATCAGGCGGTACCCCGAGCCAGACGGTGAACAATGCCGAGAAGATTACGGCGGTGGCGTTCGGGGGCGATCTGTCGTTTAGCGGTCCTGTGCGGATCGAGATTGAGGGAGCGTACAGCAAGCGGACAGGGCATATCATAGGCGGCAGATATACAGCGGTGAGCACGACAATCAAGGCCGACACGGCGGAAGCGGCGCAAAGCGGGCTGAAGAACCGTGATATGGTGCGGGTGAGCAATACAGCGCCGAAGCTGGTGGTATGGGCGGATGGATTGAATGAACTGGTGCTGTATGACAATGTGACGAATGTGACGCCGACCCCGGCTCCGCCGATCGGAGGAGGCGGAAGCGGCTCGAACAATCCTGGCAATTCGAACGGTGGAGGCACGACGATCGGAGGAGGCAGCGGCCTGTTAGGAGGAGGCGGCAGCAAGTTTATAGACATCAACAACCACTGGGCGAAGAGCGATATTGAGGCGATGTACAGCAAGGGGATTGTAGCAGGAGTGACAGAGAATATATTTGAACCAGACCGGCCGGTGACGAGAGCGGAGTTTGCGGCGCTGGTAGCGAGAGCGCTGAACCTGACGGCGGCAGCGGATGGTCAGGAGTGGAAGGACGTAAGCAGTGAGGCGTGGTATGCGCCGGTGGTAAACGCGGCGGCGAATGCTGGGATCATAGCCGGGTACGATGGCTGGTACCGGCCGGACGACCTGATTACGAGGGAAGAGATGGCGGTGATCATAGCGAAGGCGTATGCGTTCAAAGGCGGGGTACCGAAGAGTGGAGCGATCGAGATGTTCGCTGACAGGGATGAAATCTCAGAGTGGGCATATGGGTATGTAGACACGGCGGCGGCAATTGGGATATTGAAAGGGATGACGCCGACGACGTTTGTGGCGGCGGCCAACACGACGCGCGCCGAGGCCACCTCTGTTCTCAAACGTCTCCTCGATTTGTTCTAAAAATGATTTAAAATAATAAAAAAGCTGTGGCGACTGCCACAGCTTTTTTATTCCCCAAAAACCCTTGACAATTTTTATGTAACATGTTATGATGAAAAATAAGTAGAGTTGAGAATAGCTGAGAAGAGGAGAGTATTATAGGTACAACTATGCCTCGGCTTTCTGCGCGGGGTTTTTTTCATTTTTCGCTCTGCTAAAAAATGAAATGGAGGAAATGAGAGCATGGAATTTAATAATTACTTAAAAAACTATCCTGACCAAAACGGCAGGTTTGGGGAGTATGGTGGCAGCTACCTGCCGCCGGAGCTTATTCCGGCATTTGAGGAGATCGACCAAGCATACCAGACGATTTGCCATTCTGCGCAGTTTATCAATGAACTGCGGCGGATTCGCAAGGAATTTCAGGGTCGTCCCACGCCGGTTTACCATTGTGAGAGGCTGTCGCGGGCGCTTGGTACCTGTCAGATTTATTTGAAGCGGGAGGATTTGAACCATACCGGTGCGCACAAGCTCAACCATTGTATGGGCGAGGGACTGCTGGCGAAATTCATGGGTAAAAAGAGGCTGATTGCCGAGACTGGTGCGGGCCAGCATGGTGTCGCGTTGGCGACCGCCGCTGCTTTTTTTGGTTTGGAATGTGAGATTCACATGGGCGAAGTGGATATCGCCAAGCAGGCGCCCAACGTTACCCGAATGAAGATTTTAGGTGCGAAGGTGGTTCCTGTCACACATGGTCTGAAAACGCTTAAAGAGGCAGTTGATTCCGCCTTTGAGTCCTATGCGAAAAACTATAAGGATTCGATCTACTGCATCGGTTCTGCGGTTGGGCCGCATCCGTTCCCGCAGATGGTGCGGGACTTCCAGATGGTGGTTGGCATTGAGGCGCGGGAGCAGTTTCTGGAGATGACCGGTATCCTACCGGATGCGGTCTGTGCGTGCGTCGGGGGCGGGAGCAATGCCATCGGCATGTTTACTCCATTTTTGGATGATCCCGTCAAGCTGTACGGCGTCGAACCGCTTGGCCGCGGAACTGCGACCGGCGATAACGCGGCTACCCTGACCTATGGCAAAAAAGGTGTGTTGCATGGTTTTGAAAGCTATTTGCTGCAGGATGAAAATCACGAGCCGTCGCCGGTCTACTCAATTGCCAGCGGGCTTGATTATCCTGGAGTAGGGCCGGAACATGCGTTGCTCAAGGATTTAAAGCGGGTGGAGTATGTGACCGCTTCGGATGAAGAGACACTTGAGGCCTTTTTCAAGCTGTCCCGTTATGAGGGGATCATTCCGGCGATCGAGAGTGCGCACGCCGTCGCCTACGCCATGAAGATGGCGAGGAACAATGAGGCGAAGGCGATTTTGGTAAACTGCAGTGGCCGCGGGGATAAGGACATTGATTATGTCATCGAAAATTACGGCTGCGGCGACGAGTATATTTAAGTTGATTGCTTTGAAAGATAGAAATAACCATATCTGTGGCAGGTATTTTACCTGTTTGGATTTTTGCAACAGGATTATTTGACCAAATCATTTGACGGGTGTATCCTCCTTAGTGAAATAAATACTAAGGAGGATATTACAATGCAACAGAATTTAACAAACACCCCGGTTTACACCACGATTCCGCTGAACACACCCGCAACCGATGTTGTCTCCTCTTCGTTTGCCAGCCTGCATGTGGAGGGGAGCCGGTATGGCTCGTATTACTCCTACGATTCTATCTGGCTGCATGAGAACCTGTATCAAAGTCCGGAGACAAAGGAGGGTTTTACGCCCTCCAATCCGCGTGTCCTTTATACTGCGCAGGGCACTCTATCGCTTAGGGATAGCAATAAACAGACTAAGCTGGAGTTGGCTCTTGACCTGTGTGGAAATGGCGTCGTATCGGATGAGATCATAGGGACCAAGCAGATCCGGCGTTGGTCTGACGATGTGCAGTTTGGCACTTCATATTCCTGGAGCAGTGAGGCGTCCACGGCTGCCAATTACACATTGTTTCACCTTACCATCAGCGACGAGGAGCTGGGCGCACCCTGTAAGAGGTATGCGTCAAATGAGGTGGCCGGTCTGGCAGTGGCGAGCATTAAGACCATTGCGTATGATGGAATCGCCTCAATTGGCAAGGTAGCGGTGGCGATGAAATGGGACGAAACCGCGCAGAAGCACCGGATCACCTTCAGTGTGCCTACGGCATATTTTTCAGGTGTCACAGATTTTGCCTATTTATGCGGCAGCAGGACGACCGGCCAGGGAATTCCCATGCGCTATGTGTTGGCGGAGCCCGTTGTACAAGAACTGGCGATTGCGCCGGTCATCATTGAGGCGGGCGACCAGATTACCTTTACGCCGGCCTATGACTTCACAGCCTACCATAATGAAACGATATATCAATTGACTACGGTGCCTGCCGAGTGCTATCTTTCCGCTTGCCAGAATACAGAGGCGAAGATCGAGGACCTTCATGAAACCGATCTGATCCAAAATATTGCGGCAGTTTTGCTTGGCAATGCGGATATAGGGCACACGAGGATTTTCAAAGCCGAGGATGGAAGCGACATTACCGCGGCATTGCAGTCGGCGATTGATGCTTACCTGTATACCGGGGGCACCGTCCTGATCATGCCTGGCAGTTATACGCTTAGCGATACCGTAACCATCCCTGCAAATGTGACGATATCGGGGTACCAGACGGTTGAACTGTCCACCGCCATGACCGACAAGCCTGTCTTTTATCTAAAATGCGGTGCTACGGTGCGGGGTATGACCCTCCGTCTACCTTTAAATTATGACCATTCGGCGATCTATATTGGCGGAGAGGATGCCGTCTATAAGGAGTATTCGACCAAAGCGGAGGATATAAAGATAGTCGGGACCACCCTCACAGATGCTAGCGGGGCCAGCACCAGCTTTACCGGCAACGGGATTGGCATCCACGCTAAAGGGGTGGCAAAAACGGCAGTGGTTTATCATGCGAATTGCAGAAATCTACAGATTTATAATTTGCAAAATGGAATAAGAATATGGTCGGAAGGCAGCGGTTCCTTTGTTGCCAATGCGTTTTTTACCAATGTTTATACAGAAAATTGTCATATCGGTATCTATGACCGCGGAAATACAACCTGCGTATCGGGCTACACCATTCAGACTAAACCAAATAATCTGTATGGCGTTGATACGCAGGGCGGCAGCTTTATCGGAGGGCACGTATATGACCTCGATTTGTATTATGAGGGGGACCCAACCCGTTCCAATATCGGCCACCCCCGTTACGCCTATCATCTCGATGGCGGCTATGGCTTTATAACCGATCCCGTGTTTACAGAATACCAAGGAAAGTACGGGTATACCTGGGGAGAAAAGCGTCCGGAGAAAAACCTGGCAGTTGTTGAAAATACATGGAAGCGGTTTCGGACGCCGAACGAAACCTATTATTCATTAAAAGAAGATGGCACCCTGACAACACTGCCGAGTGCCGTTATGGACTTCAATGGCTTGGTCGATAACGCATTGGCGTTTGCGAACGAGCGCTGGACGGTAACACATAATATTAATCCGGAGGATATTATATCTGGTTCGGTTGAGGCGGTATTTAATCCGCATAAGAACGCAAAGGACAGCAATGAAATCTTAGTGCTGCATAATCGGCCGGTGGATAACCCCTATTTATTTACTGTTGATTTTGGCAACAGCCAGTATATCAGCGTGGTCGGGCTGGATTTTGATTGCATATGCCGGTTTGTTAAGATGGAAGCATGGAACAGCCGGTATGAGGATCCGGCAGAGCGGACTGCCGGCAGTGCATTCTCGGAAGATCATTATATTAGTATTTTTGATTCCGATGACAACCGCCTACCGGTCGTGCAATCGACCTGGCCGGGCAGCGGTTTGAGCCATGAGCAAAGGCTGCGGTTTTCGTTTGCGAATGCCGCCGCCTCCTCTGGTACGGAGATTAGAATCAAAAATATTTATAGTTATAACGCTTGTGAGATGTCACAGGTTTACCTGCCATCCACCGGTGGCAGAATTTATCGCAACGGTAAAATTACCGTGGATGCCGGTCATGTATTCAGCGACAGCAATGAGTTAGTCAGTAAAAAATATGTGGATGATGCGGTTGCGCAGCTGCGTCAACAGCTATCCGGCAATTAAAAGCCAAGCCCCCGGCGGGATTTCCCGTCGGGGGCTCCTTTATCTGTTCTCGGGAATCAATCCTTCTTGATCATGGTGCCGATTCCCGACTTGGTGAAGATTTCAAGCAAAATGCAGTGTGGCAGCCGTCCGTCGATGATGTGGACGCTGTTGACCCCGCCCTGGATTGCGTCGAGGCTGCCTAATATTTTGGGGATCATGCCGCCCGTAATCACCTTGTCCTCGATAAGCTGGCGGATCTCGCTTCCATAAACCTCGTAAATGATCTCGCCGTCGGAATCTTTGACTCCTTCTACATCGGTGAGGGAGATTAGTTTTTCCGCTTTGAGCGCGCAGGCGACCGCGCTTGCTACGGTGTCGGCGTTGATGTTGTAGCTCTGCCCGTTTTCGTCTACGCCAATCGGTGCGACTACAGGGATAAATTCATCCCTTGTGACATATTCTAAGATGTGCGTGTCCACCTTGACGATGTCGCCTACAAAACCGATGTCGGCGGGAGTTCCATCGATCATGGGGGTCAGCTTTTTGCATTGGATCAGCCGTCCGTCGATCCCGCACAGTCCGAGCGCCTTACCGCCCTTGCAGTTAATGAGGGAGACAATCTCCTTGTTGGTTTTGCCCACCAGCACCATCTGGGCAACCTGCATGGTCTTTTTGTCGGTCACCCGCAGACCGTTTTTGAACTCGCTTTCGATGTTCATATCAGAAAGGGCGCTGCTGATGTCCGGCCCGCCGCCGTGGACGATAACCGGATTGATCCCGATGAATTTTAAGAGGGTGATGTCCTCCATCACCGAATTTTTCAGCTCCTCGCTTACCATCGCGTTACCGCCGTATTTTACCACAAAGGTCTTGTTGGCAAATTCCTGGATGTAGGGGAGAGCGTCAATCAAAATATTGGCCTTTTTGATTAAAGACATAACGTCCAAAGAGGTGTTCATATACATTCTCCTTTTATAGATAGAATCCCGCGCCGTCAATTGCGGTGCGTTCGTCCAGACCGAACATCAGGTTCATGTTCTGTACAGCCTGCCCTGCCGCACCCTTATACAGGTTGTCAATGCAGCTGACTACCACAACCCGGTTGGTGCGCTTGTCAACTACCAGTCCGATATCGGCGAAGTTGGAGCCGGCGACGTGGTTGGTTTCAGGCAGACTGCCTTCCTCATAAATGCGGATAAAATATTCGCCTTTATAGAACGTGCGGTAAACTGCCAGCAGCTCTGTGGTGCTTACCGCTTGCTTTAAATCCGCGTAAATCGTAGCCAAAATGCCTCGTTTTTGTGGAATGAGATGAGGCGTAAAGGTTACCTTCATATCGTTGCCCGCCAACAGCGATAATTCCTGCTCGATCTCGGAGGTGTGGCGGTGTTTTCCTATTTTATATGCCTTGGTGTTTTCGGTGCATTCGCAAAAGTGATAGTCGATGCCTAACCCCCGGCCTGCGCCGGATACGCCCGATTTTGCGTCGATAATGACCGAATCCGGCTCAATAAGGCCGTTTGCGAGCAACGGCGCCGCGCCTAAGATGGAGCATGTGGTGTAACAGCCCGGATTGCCGACCAGATCAGCCTGCTTGATCTTGTCGCGGTGCAGCTCACATAAGCCGTAGACCGATTTTTCCAACAGATCTTTTGCGCAGTGGTCGATGCCGTACCATTCCTGATAGATCCCTGCGTCGTTGTAGCGGAAATCTGCCGACAGATCGACAACACGGAGCCCCTTTTCCATGAGCTGCACGATCACCTCTGCTGCCGCGCCGTGTGGCAGGGCGGTGAATACCACGTCGCAGTCTTGTGCCAATGCATCTATGTCTATTTCCCGGCAGGTCAGATCGACGATGCCGCGTAGCGTCGGATACAGCTCCGACAACCTTTTGCCGGCATAGCTTTTGGAAACCACCTGTGTAATCGTAACCTGCGGATGCCCGCTTAAAATCCGAACCAGCTCTGCGCCCGCGTATCCTGTGGCGCCGATAATTCCAGCGCGTATCATAAAAATCATCTCCCAAACGAAATATTTATAATTATACAACTAAATGAATAAAAATTCAATAAGTAAAGTATGAAATTTTTCACGGATTTTATTGAAAAAGGGCGGCTGTTTTGATACAATAGAACAAATATTGGGGGAATGTTATGTCGAAGATACTTGGTTTTTTATTTAATCGTATAACCATTACCGTGCTGCTTATGCTTGTCCAGGCTGCCGCACTGGCGGTCAGCATCTGGGGCTTGTCGCATTATTTTGTGTATATCTATATTGCCCTGTTTGTGCTGAGTGCCCTCACGGTGCTGTGGATCATTAACACCTGGATCAACCCTGCCTATAAGCTTGCTTGGACGATTTTGATCCTATCTCTTCCAATATTTGGTGGATTATTTTACCTGTGCTTTGGTGCGAACCAGATCAATAAGTCGCTTGCCGTACGGTTGAAGCGGCAGTATGATAAGATCGCCCCTCTGTTGCTCCAGGATGAGAGGATCGCCCGGGCTAATATCGGTGCCTTGCAGGAGCAGAGCGTGGATGCGGCGAACCAATCCTGCTTTATCCGGCAATCCTCCGGTTATCCGCTTTATCAGAACACAGAGACCCTCTTTTTGTCACCGGGAGAGTACAAATTTGAAAAGCTGCTTGTGGAGCTGCAAAAGGCCGAGCGTTTTATCTTTTTGGAATATTTCATTATTAATGAAGGACTTATGTGGAACACGATCCTGGAGATCTTGCGACAGAAGGCGGCGCAGGGGGTGGACGTGCGGGTGATGTATGACGGCTGCGGCAGCCTGATGCTGCTGCCGGCTGATTACCCCAAAAAGCTGGAGACCATGGGGATCAAGTGCCGGGTGTTCAATCCCTTGCGGCCGATGCTGTCGGTCACGATGAACAATCGTGACCACCGCAAAATTTTTGTGATCGACGGCCATACCGCCTTCACCGGCGGGATCAACCTTTCCGACGAATATATTAATGTAGTGGACAAGCATGGTCACTGGAAGGACGCATCCATCATGCTCCGCGGCGAGGCTGTGTGGAGCTTTACCCTGATGTTCTTGGGGATGTGGAACTATAAAGAAAGATCGGACGAGGACTTTGAACAGTTCCGTCCGCCGCAAAATATAGCTTTTCAGACCGATGGTTTTGTGCAGCCATATGGAGACAGTCCGCTGGATTATGACGACGTCGGTGAGCTGGTTTATCTCAATATGATCAACCGGGCGAAAAAATATGTTTATATCAGCACCCCCTATTTAATAGTAGATAATGAGCTGGTGACAGCGCTGATCCTCGCGGCGGAAAGCGGTGTGGACGTGCGGATTGTTACGCCACATATCTGGGATAAATGGTATGTCCATATGGTGAGCAGCTCGTATTACCGGAACCTGATCGAACGCGGGGTTAAAATATATGAATATACGCCGGGATTCATCCATTCTAAAACCTTTGTGGTGGACGGCGAGATTGCGACCGTCGGTACCATTAACATGGATTATCGAAGTCTATACCTGCATTTTGAATGCGGCGTGTGGATGTACCGTTCGGCGGCGGTGGGGCAGGTATACCAGGACTATATGGAAATTTTAAAGGTAAGCCAGCGCGTTACATTGGAGGAGTGCAGAAAAGTCCGGTGGTATCAGCGCATGTTTCGCGGAATATTGCGGGCCTTTGCGCCACTTATGTAGGATTAGTAAAGAAAAAGTAAAAAAATATTAAAAAACCTCTTGACAAGAGGAAGAGCAGGTGGTATAATAAACAGGCTGTCGCGGCGGGGCGGGGTTATTGAGTAGGG
>CABSMD010000006.1 GCA_902478725.1 uncultured Clostridia bacterium | reverse complement strand
GCTTCTATTGTACAATACAAAAAAGTATTGTGCAAGTGCAGTTGTTAAAAAATTAACCTTTTGTTAAAATTATGTTACATTTTAACAAGATTGTTCCAATTTTTACACGCCATTTAGCAAATATGATTCCCCAAATCCTGCCATTTATACAGAAAAATCCGCCCGGGAGAACCGGAAGATTTCCAGCTTGTCCCAAGATCTGTATCAGTCTATCACAAATCTTATTGTTACTAGGTAATTCCGCTTTCCTTAGAACAAAAAATGAAAGCCGACAAATATTTTCTTGTCGAAACCGGAATTGCTTACAGTATATCACAAATTTATCCAAAATGCAATCTCTGATTGCAAAGGATAAAAGTTTTAGATATATTGTAAAAGGTGTAAATGTGTGGTATAATGTGGTATAATTAAATAAAAATTTGAAGGAAAGGCGGTGTCAAGGCCATGAATCAGCTTGCGCAGCAGATGATCGACCAATTCACCGGCATCGTGGAGATGGACCGGTATAACACGGTGCTCTATTCGAATCAGATGGCCCGGGACTTTTTACATAACGGGAAGTCGATGGAGAATAAGGGCTTCTCGCGCTGCCTGCATAACCGGCTGCTGGCCGTCCAGCTCAAGCACCGGGCAAATATTGTTGAGCAGCGGATGACAATTGAACGGGGCGGAAAAAAGCATTATTTGCAGTATTCCGTATTTTTTGACGACTATTCCGCGGTTTTTCTCTTTCGGGACATCACCGATTTTATTCTAAACGAAATGAATCTGAAAAAAGCGGTGCGTACCGCCGGCACGCCGGAGCAGGAGCAAAAGAGTGCCGGGGAACACGCCCTTGACATTGTTGCGAATATCTCCCATGAGCTGAAAACGCCGGTCAACGTCATCAGCACA
The DNA here is from genome assembly GCA_902478725.1 of uncultured Clostridia bacterium. GTDB lineage: Bacteria > Bacillota > Clostridia > HGM11514 > HGM11514 > CABSMD01. The sequence continues at coordinate 32,572 of CABSMD010000006.1, read as the reverse complement.
GCCGCGCAGATGATCGGGAAATTCCACGAATACGAGGCGGAGTACCGGGAGAAGAAGTATGTGGTTATGATCGAACGCAACTGCCACCGGCTGACCAAGATGATCAACAATTTGGTGGATATTTCCAGGTTTGAAAAAGGCGAGTTCGCGATGCGCAAGGAGTTTTGCAACCTGGTAAGGATCACGCGGGAGGTTTGCGACCAGACCGAGATTTTTGCCGAGAGCAAGCGTGTCAAAATCCATGTCGAAACAGGCTCGAAATACATCATGAGCTGTGTCGACCGCGACAAATTTGAACGGATCTTAATCAACCTGCTCACCAACGCGATCAAGTTTTCTGAGCCGGATCCGGACAGCGGGGAACGGGAGATCATCGTGTCCATCCAATCAACCGGTCACGAGATCACCCTGTCGGTGCAGGATTTCGGAATCGGCATTCCGCCGGAGGATCAGGAACGTATTTTTGAACGTTTTGTGCAGGCGGAGCAGGAGCTGTCGCGCCGGTACGAGGGAAGCGGTATGGGACTCGCGATTACCAAAAACCTGGTCGAACTGCACGGCGGCACGATTACCGTGCAAAGCAAGCCGGGCGAGGGCAGTACCTTTGTGGTTACCCTGCCGGCCCAGATGCCGGAATCCGACCAAAGCAATATGCAGGTGCAGCAGGATACGGCCAAATACCGCGCGGACATCAGCGAGCTGGTCAAGCAGGAGCTTTCGGATATCATCAAATAGGGACACAAAAACATTCCCGGCGCAAAGGTTTGCGCCGGGAATGTTTTTGTGTCATTTATTCGCTCATCAGGGATTCTGTGCCTTGCCCTCAACGCGGGTCGGCTTGAAGGTCATCTCCTTGCCGCCGCGCTCCACGGTCAGCTCGACCGGTTCACCGATTCTACCGTTCAAGCGGTAGGCGATTTCGTAGGTGTCCCGCATGTCCTTAATGTCGACGCCGTCGATCTTTTTAATTACATCGCCCTCCTGCATCCCGGCTCCCGCGGCGGGGGACGCCGCGCCCACCTGGGTCACGTCGAGATAGCCGTCGTCGTTTTGGTCGACTTTAATGTTAATCGTCCCGTTGGTGTTTTCGGTCAATATTTTATCAGCCGCGTCGTTTTTATACACAAATATCCTTGTAATCAGGCCGTCCGCGACCAGAAATTTATACTTGTAGTGCATGTCCTCCGGCTTGAGGTTCCAAAGCGTGCTCCAGATATAGTTGGTCTGGTCCACCTCGAATTCACAATAGCCGTCCCCCTCGCCGGTGAGGGTCGGGTTTACGAACCTGGTTTCCTTTTCGACCAGGCGTCTGACATAGGAGTTACCGGTTACACCCTTGATCAAAACCGGACTTTTCCCTTCCTCCTCATAGGAAGCCTCACTGTGCAAAACCAGCTCCGCCGCCTCGCGGTCGCCGTCGTTGATGGCCTGTATAAAGGTTTTCGCCGCCTTGACGGGCGCGCTGTCGGTATCATCATAGGGCTTCGGCTGCGGCTTGCCGTTGCAGCCGGAGGCGATCACCGCCAGGATTGCCAGCAGGCAAAGTATCCTTCTCGTTTTCAATATGCATTCCTCCTCGTTGGTACATGTAAAAAACAGGGGGTATAAAACTCCCGTATCCGGCCCCCGCGCTTAGAACAGGCAAAACACGGAATTGACCGGGGGCAATACCTAGTATTGCCCCGCGGATGATTTCATACCCCCAAAATTTCTAAAAACGTGTTACCGCGCCAGCCAGCCGCCGTCCACCGCAACGGTATAGCCGTTGACATAGTCAGAGGCGGGAGAGGCCAGAAATACCGCCGGGCCCGCGACATCCGCCGGGGTGCCCCAGCGTCCCGCCGGGATGCGGCCCAGAATCTCCTCGCTGCGCTCCTCGTCGGAACGGAGCTGTTGGGTGTTGTTGGTCGCCATATAGCCCGGTGCGATCGCGTTGATGTTGATGTTATGCTTCGCCCACTCGTTCGCCATCGAACGGGTAATGCCCATCACGCCGCTTTTGCTGGCGGTGTAGGAGGGTACACGGATGCCGCCCTGGTAGGAAAGCATCGAAGCGATGTTGATGATCTTGCCCGGCGTGCCCTGCTTGATGTACTGCCTGGCGGCCGCCTGGCTGAAAAAGAACACCGTGCGCAGGTTGATGTTGATGACGTCGTCCCAGTTTTCCACCGTGAACTCGATGGCGTCCTGCCGGCGGATGATACCGGCGTTGTTGACCAAAATATCGAGATGGCCGAACGAATCGACCGCGGTTTTAATGATCCCCTCGATCGGGTCTAAGGTCATCAGGTTGGCAACGACGGGCACGAATTTGCCGCCGGCCTTTTCGATCATCTCCTTGGTTTCAGGCATATCCACATAGTCCACACCGACAACGTTTGCGCCCGCCTGCGCAAACGCAATGGAAACGCCCTGGCCCAAACCGGTGCTTGCGCCGGTCACGATTGCGGTTTTGCCCGCTAAGCTGAATTGGTCTAAAATCATTTCTTCTTTACCCCTTTTCTCCTATTTTAAATCATACATGGCGATATCGTCCATATCGTCAAAGGTCTGGTTTTCGCCGCACATCCCCCAGATAAAGGTATAATTGGAGGTGCCCACGCCGGAATGGATCGACCAGCTCGGCGAGATGACCGCCTGCTCGTTGTGCATCACGATGTGCCTCGTCTCGTCCGGTTCGCCCATCATATGAAATACGACCGCGTCGTCGGGCAGGTCAAAATAGAGGTAAACCTCCATCCTGCGCCCGTGGGTGTGCGAGGGCATGGTGTTCCAAACGCTGCCCGGCTCCAGAGCGGTCATCCCCATGGTGAGCTGGCAGGTCTTGCAGACGTCCGGATGAATGATCTGGTTGATTGTGCGGACATTTGCAGTCTCAGGGGTGCCGAGCTTGCGCTTTTGCGCCTTGGCGATGTCGATTTTCACCGTGTCATAGGTTTTGTGCGCCGGACAGCTGTTGAAATAGAACTTGGCCGGGTTGGCCGCGTCCGTGCTTTCAAACAGCAGCTCGCGCGTTCCCATGCCGACATAGATCGCGTCGCGCGGATTCATCTCATACACCGTGCCGTCGAGGGTGATCCGGCCGGGGCCGCCGATGTTGATGACCCCCAGTTCGCGCCGTTCAAGAAAGTAATCCACCCCCAGCTCCTTGTCCGCTTTGGGGCTTAATCCCTTATTGACCGGCATCATACCGCCGGCGATGATCCGGTCGATGTGGCTGTATGTCATCGTGATCTCGTCGGCAACAAACAAGGTCTCGATCAAAAACTCTTCTCTCAGCCGTTCGGTCGTATAGTGCTTTGCGTCGCACGGATTGGATGCGTGCCTGATATCCATCTTCTTTCATCTCCTATCTAAAATTTGGATGGTATCATTATACCCCTTTTCGTTTTTAAAATCAAGGCGTAAATCATAAACATTCTGTGAACAGGCTAAACAAGGGGGCGGGGTTCCCCTTCCTTGGGGAGCCCCGCCCGTTTTGGAACAAATTTTTATCACATTTAGAATACGCCATTCGCCGCATTGCCCTTGGCCCGCTATTTTACATAGTAACCGAGGTCAAGGATAATCTTCCCGTCCGCGTCCGGCGTGGTAAAGCGGGGGCAGCCGTAGCGTTCAAAGAACCAGATTGCGCCCTCCCCGTCCGCGAGCGGCTCCCAGCCCTGCTCGCTGAGCTTGCCAAAGCCCTGGTCCTCCTGCGCGAAACAGTCGTTATCCGGCCCGTGCAGCCAGCAGATGCCTAAGCTGCCCGCACCGAAATCGACAGACCCATACCCTTCCGGCACCGCCGCGCCGGCGGGCAGGAACATCCCGATCCAGTACTGGAAGGGCTCGCCTTCCTTCCAGCGCATCAGCCCAATGTAAGCGTCGCCGTCTTCGTAGAGGGATTTGGGGTCGCCCAAAGCCGCTTCCAGGGGTTCGAAGTATCCGTTTTGGAGCCACTCGTCCCACTGCAATCCAAAGCCGCCGTCGTGCCGGTCTTCGTCACCGTAGCATTTGCCGGCAAACCGCACCGCCGGAATCTCCTGCTGGTAGCATTTTACGATCTCTGCCATTTTAACCATCCCTTCCATTCTTCTTAATTTTACAGGCGGAACGCCTGTTCCTTCCCTATGCCGCAAACCCGCCTAAGATACAAAAAACCATGCCGCGCTGTCCGCACAACATGGTTCCTTGCATCTACGCTTTATTTCTGGCGCTGGGCATTTTTCGCGGCCTTTGCCGCCGCCTTCGCGCTGATCTTTGCCTTTTTCGCCTTTTTCTCCACCATCGCCTGATAGATGTAGGAACCGATGATGAGAAGGACGATATACCCGCCGATGCCCCACGCAATGACCTTCATCATCGTGCGGTAGCCGCCGTACAGCGTCACGACCGACAATATCGCGCCGACTGCGAAAAAGATCGCAAAGTTGGCAAACATCCTGGCCTTTAAGTCCTTTTTGTAGGCGTCCGCAAACGAAAGCTCCTGTTTCTTCGCCTCGCCCATGTACTTCCACAGCATAATCGCGATCCCCACGACAAACAGCCCGCAAATTGTCCAGAACGTCGGCGCGGGCCGAAGCATCGCGGACGCGAGCGCGCCATAGAGGTAGTACATCATGATCAGAAATCCAAAGCCCATCGCCATGCTGATCAGAATGCGGTTTGTGATTCTTTCCTGTTCCTGTTTTGTCAAACCAAACAACTCCTTTTTGTAAAATCTATGTCGTGTTACATCTGGTCCAGTTGATACATGATACACGCAAGCGCCGCCGGCGCGGCTGTCTCGGTGCGCAAAATCCGTTGTCCAAGGGAAACCGTAAAAATCCCCTCTGCCTCGGCCGCCTCCGCCTCCGCGGGCGAAAACCCGCCCTCACTGCCGACGATGAGGCCGACGTCCGACAATCCACCGGGCTTGTCCTGTCCTTGTAACAGCGCCGCCTTGAGGGTGCGCCCCTCGCACCGTTCATAGGCCATCAGGCAGAGCTGGTGCGCCGCCGCTGTCTGCAGCATTTTTTGAAAATCCAGCACAGGGGCGACCTGCGGAATCCTGCCGCGCATACACTGCTTGACCGCTTCGTCCGCGGTCTTTTGCCAGCGTTCGCACTTTTTGGCAAAGCCGCGCGCGTCGTCGCGCACCACCGAGTATTCGCTGGTGAACGGCACAAACGCAAACGCCCCAAGCTCGGTGCATTTTTGCACCACCGTCTCCATCTTGGAACCCTTCGGCACCGCCTGGTAGACGGTCACCCGCACCGCCGGCTCGCACCGGTTCGCTTCCCGTCCGGTAATCCGGGCGGTTACGGTCTCCCCATCGGCCGACTCAATTACCGCATGGTAATCAAAACCGTCACCGTCGCAGACCATTATACCATCTCCGGGACGTTTTCTCAAGACCTTTGTGAGATGTTTTGCATCCGGCCCGCAGATTTTTATGGTATCGCCGCGGATCTCCCGCGTAAAAAACTTAGGCATTTGGCTCCCCCGCAACCGCGAACGCAAGCCATTCCTTCTGCTGTTCCCGCCGCAGCACCGAAAACCCGTGCTGCACAAACGCGGCAAGCACGTCCGCCTCGCGGTCAGCGATGATGCCGGAACACAGCCACACGCCGCCGTCCGCCAGGAAACTTCCTGCCTCAGCGCAGAGTGTGATAATCACGTCCGCAATAATATTGGAAACGATACAGGTATACCGTCCCCGCGCCGTTTCGGTCAGGCTGCCCGTCTGCACACACAGCTGTTCGGGACCATACCCGTTGCGCGCGCCGTTGTCACGCGCGATCTTGACCGCAAGCGGGTCAATGTCCGCCGCGTCCGCTTCCCGCGCGCCCAATCGCAAGGCGGCGATGGATAAAATCCCACTGCCGCAGCCAACGTCAAGCACCCTGTCCCCCGGCTTTATAAAATCCTCCAGAAGCGACAGGCACATGGCGGTGGTCTCATGCGTGCCGGTGCCGAACGCCATACCGGGATCGATCGTAACCACCCGGTCGCCCGGCCGCGGCTCGTAATCCTCCCAAAACGGACGGATGACCAGGCTTCGCCCGGCGCGCAGGGGTTTGTAATACTTCTTCCAGGCGTTGGCCCAGTCCTGCTCGTCCACCGATGTGACGCGAAGCTCCAGCGTGCCAAGCTCCTGCGAATCGCCGTCACGCCTGAGCTCGGCGAGGGCCGCGCGCACGGCGGCCAGCTGTTCGGGGTCGGACAGATAGAGCTTCACACAGGTGGAGCCAGTCTTGTTTGCCAGCAGCTCCTCGTCCACCATGTCCCAGTGTGGGCCGCTGTGGTGCAGGAACTCCTCAAATTCCGCCGCGTCCTCGATCTCAAAGCCGCCAATGCCAACCATCTGTAATTTCCCGCACAAAATATCGATGCCGCCTGTGTTTGTCGCGATTTCCGCCTGTATCCAGTCCATGTCCTTTACCAACCTTATTTGATAAATATGCCATTTATTATACCAGCAATGGATCCGGTTTGTCAATTACAATTATCCACGTGCGCCGATTGCATTATTTTTGCAATTTCAGCCAATAATAATACCACTTTGAAAGCAGAAAGGACTTGAGCGCATGGGAATCAATCCGGACGTGCGGAAAACCATAGAGGATTTTAAGGGACTGCTGCACGTTGAAAAAAACTTCGACATCGTGTACCGCACCTTAAAAATCTGCAACCGCGAGAGCGCGATTTTCTTTGTCGACGGCTTTGCCAAGGACGAAATCATTGAAAAAATACTGGAATTTTTCTATTCGGTGGACAACGAAGCGTTTATGGCCGACGCGCATACCTTTTCCAAAAACTGCGTGCCCTACTGCGAGCTGTCGCTGGAATACGATGCGGACACCGTTGTAACCTCGGTGCTTTCCGGTATGATGGCGCTGTTTGTAGACGGGTTCGACCGGTGCATTCTGGTGGATACCCGCACCTATCCCCAGCGTTCCACCTCCGAGCCGGAAAAGGACAAGGTGTTCCGCGGCTCGAAGGATGGCTTCGTCGAGACCCTGATCTTGAACACCGCGCTGATCCGCCGGCGCATCCGCGACCGCAACCTCCATGTGGAGCACATGGCGATAGGGCGCGCTTCCAAGACCGATATCGCGCTGTGCTACATCGACGACCGGGTGGACCACAAGCTGGTGGACAAGGTGCGCGAACGGCTTAAAAACACCGACACCGACGCGCTGACGATGAACCAGCAGAGTTTGGCCGAAATCCTGCTGCGGCGCAAATGGTACAACCCGTTTCCCAAATTCAAGTATTCCGAACGGCCGGACACCACCGCCGCCCAGATTTTAGAGGGCGACCTGGTCATTATGGTGGACAACTCCCCCTCCGCCATGATCCTGCCGATCAACCTATTCGACCTGATGGAGGAGGCAAACGACTTTTATTTCCCCCCGATCACCGGCAGCTACCTGCGCCTGACCCGCTTTTCGGTCAGCGTGGCGACGCTGCTGCTGACCCCGCTGTGGCTGCTGCTGCTGCAAAACCCGGACTGGGTACCGTCATGGCTGCAGTTTATCTTGGTAGAGGAAAGTTCGGTGCCGGTGTTCTGGCAGCTGATGATATTGGAAATTGCCATCGACGGCCTCAAGCTCGCCGCGCTCAACACCCCCAACATGCTGACCACCTCGTTAAGTATGGTCGGCGCGGTCATTTTGGGGGATTTTGCGGTCAAATCGGGGTGGTTTTCGGGCGAGGCGCTGCTGTATATGGCGTTTGTCACGATTGCCAACTACTCCCTCCCCAGCTTTGAGCTTGGCTATGCCCTCAAATTCTGCCGGATGGTCATGCTGGTGGCCACCGTCCTGTTAAACGCCTGGGGATTCTTCGGAAGTATCGTCCTGCTCTTTATCGCGCTGGCCTGCAACAAAACCATATCGGGCGACAGCTACCTTTATCCCCTGCTGCCATTCAACTACACCGACTTTAAGAAAAAGGTGCTGCGCATCAAGCGGGAAAACTGATATCCCCTTTTGCGCCCACTCGACTTATCCACAGCTTGTCCACAGAGTTATCCACAACACATAACATGCGCCCGGCTTGTCCGGGCGTTTTTTTCCTTTTCTTTTATTTACTTTCCTTTCCTTTACTTTAGGGATTTTTCCAAAGAATGAAAACATATTTCCCGGGAACAATTGGCATAAGTCCGAAGAATATGTTTTCAAAACGTAAAAATTCCTTTTTTCATCTTGCGTTTTCTTGTGTTTTCGCCCCGTTCTATCTTGCGTTTGTTTGCGGTGGGCGGAATGCCGGCATCAGCCAGCCGTCTCCTGTCCAACTCTGTCGTGCAAACCAGCTATTCCGACGACCCGTTCCCTTCGGTTAAATAGCGCAGAAAAGCTAGGGCTGCCCGTACCTGCTCCTCGTCCAGCTGCTCCACGCGGGAGAGCAGCTTCCGTTTGGCCGGCGGCAGCACCGCAGTTTGGGGCGGCTCGTCGCCTGCCCAAAAATCAAGCGTGGTGCCAAAGTAACGCGCCAGCTTGCGCAGAGTGGACAGCTTTAACCCCTCATATCCCTTTTTATACCAACCGTCAATCGTCGTGTAAGGGATATCACAGGCTTTTGACAGCCTGCTTTTATTCAAGTTATTTTGTTTCATCAGATCATCCAGCTTTTCTAAAAAATCCATCCGGTTCCCTCCTGTGTTTGATTTTATCACGCATAGTAAAAAAATGCAAGCACAGGTTACCCCAATGGGTAAAATAAACCTTGACAAATTACGTTTATGGGTATATTATAATGTTACAAATTACCCCTTCAAGTAAATTCAAGAAAGGAGGCCCGTATGTATACCAATTTGAAACGGATATTGGATGAAAGGGAGATTACCGTCCGGGAGTACGCTGCGTTTTTGGGAATCCGGGAAAAGGAGGCGGAGGACAAGCTGTCCGGCAGGGAGGAATTTACCTATCTGGAATTCAAAAAGACCTGCCGGTCCTTGTTTCCGGAATACAGCGCCGACTTTTTGTTTGCTGTCGATCGTGGAACAAAACGGACTGCGTGAACCGTTTTTCTACATATTTACATATAGGGCATAACGATTGTGCTATTTCCAAAAATTATCGTGCTATTTCTTAATACTACGGCTTTACAAAAGGCTTGTCACAGGTTATAATGAAGTAGGAAAACTATATTAAACACCAAAAGGAGATGTAGAAATGGCAAAAGGAATCAAACGGCCGGTGCTTCTGATGCTGGTTCTGGTGTTCCTGCTAAGTTCGATCGCCCTGCCCGCTTTTGCGGCGGACGCTTACACGGCGCTCGACCTTTCAGCAACCCAGACGAACTATGCGTTGGGTGCAACCGGACAAGTAGTTGTCAAAGGCGTAACGGCCGACGGCACGACGGAGGCGGTTTCCTCCGGCGTCAGCTTTGCCTCGGGCAACGAGCAGGTAGCGACCGTCAGCAGTACGGGCGCGATCACCACAGTTGCCGAGGGTTTGACCACGGTAACCGCTACGATGGGCGACGCGAAAGGCAGCGTTGTCATCATCGTGTACAAGGAAAAGAACAAAACAAAGAACTTTGACGACGGGGAAGCGAATTACGCCATGACCTTCCCGCAGAACAGCGCGTTCAACACTCAAGTTACATATGACCCGCCGACCACTGAGTTGAGCGATGCGATCACACGCGCCGGGACCGGCAAGTCGCTTCACTTAAAGCAGGTTCCGATCAACAGTCATCAACAGGCGGATACCATTACCATTCCGGAAAACCAGGGCATGGCGCGTATCGACCCGTTGGACTTTAAGGACGTTAACGGCAAGGATTTCCGCGGCGTAACCGAAATCTGGTTTTACGACAACATGCCGGCTGATACCAAACGCGCCCGTTTTTGGCTGATGGGCAATGCCGGTGAAGGTATGGATACCCAGTCCATCCGTGGCGATGTGAACATGACTGGAAAAAACTATACCTATAATGTAGACGGCGGTAACGGCGGCAAACAGGGCAACTGGACGCTGAACACAATTCCGCGTTCCAAAGGCTGGCACCAGTTGATCATCGACTATTCCCAGGATAACCTCTATAACCTGTATATCGATGGCGGCCTGTTGGCGACCCGTGTGCGCGAGGGCTGGAATCAGGGACTGGCGAGCATTACGATCGACCGTTTTCTGACCAATGGCAACACCGACCACGAGTTTTGGCTAGACGATTTTGCGGTTTATGACGTCCGTTCTTCCACTCCCGCCAAGCCGGTGGCGCAGAACGTCACGATCAGCGGCAAACCCACTGAAGAACAGAGGCTTACCGCTTCCTACCAGTACAGTGACGCAAACGGCGACAAAGAGGACAAGTCCAAAACCGTGCTGACCTGGGAGCGTTCCGACAACGGTACCGACGGCTGGTCAGCCATCGCGGATGCATCCGGTGCGGATTATACCTTAACGGCGGACGACGTCGGCAAATACATCCGCGTAAGCGTTAAGCCGGTATCGGTCGGTGATGAACTGGCTGAAGGTGATGTTGCTTACTCTGATGCATTCGGCCCGGTGGAAGAGAAGCCGGTTATAAGCGAACTGAACTTTATCTCGCTGGATGTGGGGCAGACCCGTTCCCACTATGCCAAGGGCGACCAGGGCGAGCAGATTATCGTCTATGGCACAGATGCGGACAAGGGTACCTTTGAGATCACCGGCGTGCCGGAGCTTACCTATGTATCCAGCGATCCGTATGTGCTCACCGTCAACGCGGACGGTACGGTCAACGTAAAAAATCCGGGTTACTCCATCGTCACCGTATCGGCTGGCGGGGCAGAGGCGAACGTTATGATCGTCGTCAACCCGGGCGCAAACAAGGCGTTTGAGAATTTTGAGAAATATACGGCGCAGGCAAACCAGAGCGTGGTGACCGACCCGGTGCATACCGGCGAGAAGGCCTTGAAGATCACAGGCGGAAACAAGGACATCTACGGCGGCGACGACAACATTGTTTCCTATATTGCCCAGGCCTGGTTCTACGATGATGGAACCGCCAACGGACAGGCACAGATTTACTTCCAGGGGAAAAACAGGAAGGCCGGCATTGACGGCGATATTCCCATCACCCTGAAAATAAACGCGGGTATCCTCAGCAACGGAAAAAATTACTATGAGTATAACAATGATGTGACCGACCGTAAAAAGATGGGCCCGGGCGCTGTGCCGGTGGATGACCTGAGCGGCTATGCAGGCGACAACACCTTCGGCACCGTCCAGACCGACGGCCAGAGCGGCCGCCCGCTGATCGAGCGTACCGAGGGCTGGCACCAGGTTGCGCTTGTTATCAACGGCGGTATCGACACCGCTAACTTCTGTACCGATAAGGGAACCATGTCCCTTTACCTGGACGGCGTCGAGCTGTTCACCGAAAACTATGTCCCGTTCGGCGGCCCGCACGTTGTACGCGGCGTCGGCAAAGCGAACGGCCCGGTTTACGACGATTTTTCAATTGTACAGTATGATATCGGCAACCGTCCGCCGATGGCGTACGACGTAGCGATCTCCGGTGCGTCGATGGTCGATCAGACCATGACGGTAACGGCAGAGGTCAAGGATTTCTTAGGCGATGAGTTGGCCCCGACCACCTACCAGTGGCAGGTAGCCGATGCGCCGAACGGCGAGTGGACCGACATCCCCGGCGCAACGAATAATACCTTTACCATCACCGCCGCGCAGGAGGGCAAATATGTCCGCGCCGGCGTTACGCCGCACAGCACAGTGGCGAATAAGAAAGACGGCGAGACCATTTACTCCGCCGCGAGCAAACAGGTTTCCGCAAAGAAAAACCCGCCTTCTGTCAGCACGGTAACCATCACGGGTACCCCTGCTATCGGCGAGGAATTGGCCGCGAATTACACCTATACCGCAAGTGAAGGCGGCAATCCGGAGGGTAACACCACCTTCACCTGGGAGCGTTCTGACAACGGCACGGATAATTGGGAAGTGATCTCTAACGCAAAGACTGCTGTTTACGCACCCGGCCCGGCCGACGCGAACAAATACCTTCGCGTGACCGTCACACCGGTTGACAGCGTAGATTTGGCGGGTGCCGCTTCCGCACCTTCGGCGTCGGTTAAGGTAAGCGGTGAGATGGCTTATTACGTTTCGCTTGACGGCGACGACTCCAACCCTGGTTCCTTCTCCAAGCCGTTTGCGTCCATCGCAAAGGCACGCGACGTTATCCGCGCGGCGAAAGCGGGTGGAGAGCTGCCTGCAGGCCAGATCACGGTTTACATTATGCCCGGCGTATACCAGATCACCGGAACCACAGGGTTCACCGAAGCGGATTCCGGTACGGCGGAAAGCCCGATCGTATACCAGGCCTATGACAAGGACGGCGGCGAGGTCATCTTTGAGGGTGGTAAAATCATTGACTCCTCATTGGTCAAGCCCGCTTCTTCCGAAGCTAAGAGCAAGGTCATTGACGATTTTGCCAGGGATAAGCTGATGCAGCTCGACCTGACAGAAGCAGGTATTGATTCTGTCGAGGAAATTCCCGGTTTCTACGGTTTCGGCAAAGAAGGCTACCGCCCGACCACTTTCTACTATAATGGCGTGGCATTGGGACAGTCCCGCTGGCCGAACGATAACCCCGGTACCGCCTATCTGTGGACCGATAAGGTAGATGATTATACCGGAAATATTCAGACAACACCGTTCTCCTTTACTTACAAGAGCGGCACAAATGCTGACGGTACACCGCAGCATGACTTGGATCGTACCAAGCTGTGGGATTTGAAGGACAAGAAGGATCTCTATATCGGCGGCTACATCGGAAGCTTCTATTCCGACACCGTGCAGGGCATTGCTAAGCTTGATGTTGAAAACAAAAAGCTGACCTCGACTACAGGTTCCTGCTATAAGCCGCAGGCCGACCACAGGTTCTATTTCTTCAATCTGATTGAGGAGATCGACCTGCCGGGCGAAAGCTATCTTGACAGAGACAGCAATATCCTGTACTTCTATCCGTTTGACGACAATACGGCGGATGCCAGCATTGAGGTTTCTACGCTGGATTCGTTTATGTTTGAGTTCAACAAGACCCAGTATGTGACCTTAAAGGGCATTACCATGACCACGATGCGCAATAAGGCGGTCAAGGCGACCAATGTTGAGAATATGGTCTTCGACGATCTGGAAATCTCTCATGGTTCCTCAAACGCCATTGAATTAAACGGTAACAACAATCAGGTGATCAACTCGCACATCTACGACATGGGCAGCGGCGGTATCACCGTCTACGGCGGCGACCGCAAGACTTTAGAGGGTGGCCATAACCTGATTGAGAACAACCGTATTCACAGCGTCAACCGTGTATACTATGGTTACCAGCCGGCTGTCTGGGCATACGGCGTAGGTCAGCAGATCCTGCACAATGACCTCTACGACGGCCCGCACATGCTGGTACGGTTCCAAAACGGCAGTAACGACCACCGTCTGGAATACAACGAAATCTACAACGCGGTGGACAACTCCTCGGATATGGGCGCGGTGTATTGGGGACGTAACCCCACCGAGCTGGGTATCGAGATCAACTACAACTACTTCCACGACATGGGCAACCCCTATGGTGGACACGGACAGCAGTCGGTATTCTGGGATGACGGCGCTTACGGCCCGCACATGAAGGGCAATATCTTCTACCGCGGTACGCTGACGGCCGACCAGAGCAATGATATTGGCAGGAGCTATGCGATTAAAACCAACGGTGGACAGTATTCCGTGGTTGAGAACAATATCTTTATCGATGCTCCAGCCGTTGCTTACTTCCAGCCGTGGGCGGCAGACGGCCTGTCCGTTCAGAACAGATGGTGGCTGTGGGCACTGGATGCTTCTTACCAGTCCTATTCAAACGTAAAGAGTCTGTTTGATGCAGTTGACTATGAAAGCGAAATCTGGCATGAACATTATGAAGGTACACAGTGGGATAAGCTGTGGACACACTTCAACGACGAGACGCGGGCACTTGTGGCGCCTTATGCCAAAGGCTCCAACACCAGTGCCTATACCGACGCGGATAAGACGGCATTGAACAATATTGCCAAGGAACATGCGCCGGGTACGACAAACGTTTACCGGAACAACGTCTCCATCGACATCTTCCGGACACAGTCGCAAAATCAGGCTAATCCGTATCTTGGCAGTGCGATAACTTCGAATAACTGGGATATCAGCAAGAAGGACGGCCAGGGATTGTTCGAAGATTATAACAGTCAGGACTTTACGCTGACGGCGGAAGGTTTGGCGAAGATTCAGCAGAAGATTCCGGAGTTTGAAGCCATCCCGTTTGACGAGATCGGCCTGCGCACCGACATCGGTGGTCTGGCGCCGACGGCTTCCAATGTCAGAATCGCTGGTAATGCTGAGGTAGGCGGAACGCTGACGGCGGAATACGATTTCTCTGACCCGGATGGGGACAAGGAAGGCGTTTCCGAGATCGTATGGTACCTCTCCGATAAAGAAGACGGCGAGTATACCCGGATTCCGGACCGGATGGGACTGTCCATCCCGGTAGAGGATTCCTACAACGGCAAGTATGTTAAGTTTGAGATCAAAGCAACCGACGACCGGATGCTCTACAGCGAGGCAATCTCCTCCAACGCGATTAAAATTGGCGGCGAGCTGAGCGCGGCAGATGCGATCGCGGAAGCGGAAGCTCTCTACAACAAGATTCAAGCTGGTACAGCTATCGGCCAGGCGCCATCCGATGTACGTGATGCCCTGAAGGCGGAGATCGACAAGGCCAAGGCGCTTTCGCCAGATGCGGATGTTACCGATGTCGCGTTTGCTATCGAATCGCTCCAAAAGGCCGGAGACGCACTGCGCAAGGCAGTCGTTTCGGAAGGCACCATTACCGAATCGAACCAGACGATTCCTGTTGTCTCAGGTATGCAGCCTGTCAAGGTTACGATCAACAGCGGCGTAACCGGCACGAAGATGCTCCTGCCACAGGAAGAAGCGTTACCGGAAATCAACATCAGCGGCTACATTAACGTGGACGGCACAGACCGCCTGACGACGGTCACCATTGCCGAGGGCACCGTGCTTTCCGGCAAGAAGGGAACCGATTCCACGATCAGCCTGTTCAGCGTCAGCACGACACCGAGCAGGGATATCTCAAACGCTGAGAAGATCACAGCTGTGATGTTTGCAAACGGCAGCCCGTTGACCTTCTCCAACCCCGTCAGAATGCAGATTGACGGCGTATATGACAAAAAAGCCGGCTTGATCGATAACAAGTTCACCGCTACAAGCACCTCGATCAAGACCGACAACATCACGACTGCACAGAACGCATTGAAGAGCAGTATTAAAATGGTACGTGTCAGCGGCACATCACCGAACCTGGTGCTGTGGGCAAGAGTGCTCAATGAACTGGCGCTTTACGACAGCGTAGCGAATGTTACTCCGACGCCGGGACCGAACCCGCCGAACGGCGGCAATGGCTCGAATAACCCGAGCAATCCGAGCAACCCGAACGGCAACGGAACGACGATTGGCGGCGGCAGTGGCCTGCTGGGAGGCGGCAGCAAATTTATTGACATCACCAACCACTGGGCGAAGAACGACATCGAAGAGATGTACAAAAAAGGCATCGTCTCCGGTGTGACCGAAACCACCTTTGAGCCGGATCGTCCGGTAACCAGGGCTGAATTCGCGGCATTGATCGTCCGCGCGCTCAACCTGAATGCCGCGACCGAAGGCCAGCAGTGGAAGGATGTTGCAACAAACGACTGGTTTGCATCCTCGGTGTACGCGGCGGCTAACGTCGGCCTCATCGCAGGATACGACGGCTGGTTCCGTCCGGACGACTTGATTACAAGGGAAGAGATGGCGGTTGTTATCGCTAAGGCTTATGCCTTCAAGGGTGGTAACCCCTCCTCCGGTGCGATCGAGATGTTCGCAGACCGCAACGAGATTTCCGACTGGGCATACAGCTACGTAGACACCACGGCGGCGATTGGTATCCTCAAGGGGATTACCCCGACGACGTTTGGCCCGTCTGCTAACGCGACCCGTGCGGAAGCGACCTCCCTCATCAAGAGACTGCTCGATTTGTTCTAAAAGAAGTTTTCAGCTCAATGCTGATAAAGAAAGGGCTATGGCAAATCTGCCATAGCCCTTTTTTTAACCAATTTCTTTCATCCACCACGTTTTCGTCTAGTAAAAAGCTGCTGTTCGAAATAGAACATCCGCAGCCGACCGAATATCGCAAAGCGCAGATGTGGCGGCAGGCTCATTGTGCAATCCTGCCTAATCCGTGCATCGCGTTTCATACAAATTGCACAAAATTTTTCCCCTCTTCTATTGACAATGCAGGCCCGATGTGACATAATATATATTTGAACTAAAATGATCGGAGAGGGGGAGGACAATGCATAAAACATATGCGTTTGCGCGCAAAGCGTTGCTGTTGCTGCTGGTTATAAGCCTGCTGGCTACGGGTGCCGGAACGGTCGGCTGCAAGCTGCTGCGGCGCGGCTCTGATCACAGCCCTCTTTCTCCCTTGTTCTTTAACACGAACTATACCGTCCTGTTTGAGGACGTTTCTCTGCTTGAAAACAACGCGGACCAACCGCGCCATCTCTTATCCGGCCGTGTTCACGCGCTTGCCCGGCCGGTCAATCTCAGCTTCGCACACGCGCTCTGTGTGCCTGTTACCCTCAAAGCGCCCTGTATCCAGATCCAGACGGTCGGTTTCATCCACCGTCAGGACGGCTTAAAGGGCTGACCTTCCACTTACTTAATAACAGGTAAATATTTGTATGATCTTACCCCTGGGGAGTAAGAATACTTGGTATGGCGTCATACCATACAAGGCGGTATGCAAGGGGGACTAGCTATGTTGGATTCACTGCCGCAGGAGCTGATGGAACAGCTGGAGACCAAGATCAGCTTCACCATCCCCATTTTCGGCGGAATACCCGTACCGGAATCGGCGGTCGTCACCTGGCTGATCATGGCGGTCGTGGTGCTGGGCGCTGTTCTGCTGACCCGCAACCTCAAGGTCAAACCGGCCGGGCGGGCGCAGATATTCTGCGAAATGGTGGTAGGCGGGATTAATAATTTTATCAAAAGTATATTAGGCGACAAGTGGCGGGCGTTCGCGCCCTATCTTGGCACCATAGCCATCTATCTGGCGTTTGCCAACCTGATCGGTCTGGTGGGGTTAAAGCCGCCGACCAAGGATTTAAACGTCACCGCGGCGCTTGCGGTCATGAGTATCGTAGTCATATTGGGCGCGGGAATCCGTTACCGTGGGGTGGGAGGCTGGCTCAAAAGCTACGCCGAACCGATGCCGATCCTGTTGCCGATCAATGTGCTGGAGATCTTTATCCGGCCGCTGTCGCTGTGTATGCGGCTGTTCGGAAACGTCCTGGGCGCGTTCGTGGTCATGGAGCTGATTAAAACAGTCGCGCCGGTGATCGTGCCGTTGCCGTTTTCGATGTACTTCGACGTGTTCGACGGGTTGATCCAGACGATGGTGTTTGTGTTCTTAACCACCCTTTTCATCAAAGAAGCGGTGGAATAAATAAATAACGAAAATGAAATGCCGCGTTCGCGGCGGATGGGAGAGATTTATTATGTTAATCGCAATTGGAGCAGCTATTGCCGTGCTGACCGGAATCGGCGCGGGGATTGGAATCGGGATCGCGACCGCGAAGGCGACCGACGCGATCGCAAGGCAGCCGGAGGCTGCCGGGGACATCAACAAGGCCCTGCTTTTGGGCTGTGCACTGGCCGAGGCGACCGCGATCTACGGTTTCGTTATCGGTATGCTGATCATCTTATTCCTGAAATAAACGGAGGCGGAAACCTGTGTTAAACCTGAACTGGCAGATCATATGGACCTTTGTCAATATCATCGTCCTGTTCCTGCTGTTAAAAAAGTTCCTGTTCTCCCGTGTAACTAAGATCATGGATGAGCGGGAGGCGAAAATCGAGGGCGACATCCAGGCGGCCGAACAGCAAAACCGCGCGGCGGCGGAGCTAAAAAACCGTTATGAGGCGGAGCTGGCGGAGGCGAGGACCGAGGCCGCGTCGATCGTGGCGGAGGCGAAATCGCGCGGGCAGAAGGAATATGACAAGCAACTGGCCGCCGCCCGTGAGGACGCGGCGCGCGTCCTGCAGGACGCGAACCGCGCGGTCGAGGAGCAGAAGCAGGCCGCTCTGGAGGGCTTAAAGGCGAGCATTGCGGGAATCGCGCTGGCCGCCGCTTCCAAGGTGCTGGAGAAAAATCTTTCCGGCGCGGACAACGAAAAAATGGTGGACGAACTCCTGTCCGGGGTAGGTGCGAAGGATGAGTGAGGCAGCAAAACGCTATGCGCGGGCATTGTTTGCGCTAAAGCAGGACCGCGCGGGGCTGGCGGCCGGCGTCAAGCTGGTCACAGACCGGCCGGAACTCTACTCCGCTCTGTGCAACCCCACCGTCAGCGCCGCCGATAAGGTCAGGCTGGTGGATACCGTCCTGATCGGTGTGGATGAGGTGTTCCTGCACTTTTTCAAGCTTCTGTGCCAAAACGCGAGAATGCCGCAATTGCCCGAAATCGCGCGGGAGTACGATACCCTTTGCTTAGAGCGGGAGGGTGGTATCCGCGCGCGGCTGTGCTATGCGGTCAAACCAACTGAGGCGGGGCTGGAACGGATCAAACAGGCCGTCTGCAAGAAATATCACAAAACATCGGTTGCCATGCGGCTGGAGGAGGATCCAACCCTCCTGGGCGGCTTTGTGCTGTATGTGGGAAACACCCGCTACGATAACAGCCTCAAAACCCGCCTGGCCGGCCTGCAAAGCAACCTGCAAGCGAGGTGAGCAGTTTGGAAATCAAACCGGAAGAAATCGTATCTGTGTTAAAACAGCAGATACAGGATTATGATAAAAAGACCGAAACCGCTGAGACCGGTGTGGTTTTGCAGGCCGGCGACGGGATCGTGACCGTGTACGGTCTGGAACACGCCATGTATGGCGAGCTGGTGGAGTTTGAGACCGGGGTGCGCGGAATCGTGCTGAATCTCGAATCCGGAAGCGTCGGCTGTGTCCTGCTCGGAAACGACGCGGGGCTGACCGAGGGCTGTACCGTCAAACGCACCGGCCGCCGCGCGGATGTGCCGGTGGGCGACGCGCTGATCGGCCGGGTGGTGGACGCGCTCGGCAACCCCATTGACGGCGGCGGGGCAATCAACGCTTCCGAAACCCGCCCGATCGAACGGGAGGCGTCCGGCGTGGTGACCCGCCAGGCGGTGGACACGCCGCTGCAAACCGGCATATTGGCGATCGACGCCATGGCTCCGATCGGCCGGGGGCAGCGCGAGCTGATCATCGGCGACCGCCAGACCGGAAAAACCGCGATCGCGGTCGATACGATTTTGAACCAAAAGGGGCAGGACGTGATCTGCATCTACGTGGCCATCGGCCAAAAGGCCTCCACGGTGGCAAAGATTGTCTCTACCCTGCAAAAATACGGGGCGATGGACTACAGCATCGTAGTGTCCTCCCCGGCGAGCGACCCCGCGCCGCTGCAATACATCTCCCCCTACGCGGGCACCGCAATGGCGGAGTATTTCATGGAGCAGGGCAAGGACGTGCTGGTGGTGTACGACGACCTGTCCAAGCACGCGGTGGCCTACCGTGCCATGTCGCTGTTATTGAAGCGTCCGCCGGGACGGGAAGCGTATCCGGGCGACGTGTTTTATCTGCATTCCCGCCTGCTCGAGCGCGCCTGTAAGATGTCGGACGCGTATGGCGGCGGATCGATCACGGCGCTTCCGATCATCGAAACATTAGCGGGCGATGTGTCGGCCTATATCCCGACCAACGTGATCTCGATCACCGACGGGCAGATTTACTTAGAAAGCGAACTGTTCTTCGCGGGCGTGCGCCCGGCGGTCAACGTGGGGCTCTCGGTTTCGCGTGTGGGCGGCGCGGCACAGACCAAGGCGATGAAAAAAATCGCCGGCAGCCTGCGCATCGACCTGGCCCAGTACCGTGAGCTGGAGGTGTTCACCCAGTTCAGCTCCGACCTCGACCAGGCGACCAAGGACTCCTTAGAGCACGGCAAACGGCTTGTGGAGATCCTCAAACAGCCGCTATACCAGCCGATGTGCCTGCACAAGCAGGTGATATTGCTGTACGCCGCGACCAACCGCCTGCTGATGGATATCCCCATCGCGCAGGTGCGCGCGTTTGGCGAACAGCTGGTGGAATACATGGAACAAAACTGCATGGATGCAGTCAATGAGATAGACCAGACCAAACAGCTCTCCGCGTCCGCCGCGCAAAAAATCGCGGACGCGGCGGAGGAGCTCAAAAAGCAGGTGAGCGCGTAATGGCAAGCATTCGAGAGATACGCGAGCGGATGAAGAGCATCAACGATACCATGAAGATCACCAACGCGATGTACCTGATCTCTTCCTCCAAGCTGAAAAAGGCGCGCAAGCAGCTCGTCGATGTGGAGCCGTATTTTGAAAAGCTGCAATCCACCATCTGCGATATCCTGCAGCACACGCCCGAGATGCGCCATGCGTACTTTGATGAAAGAAACGAGCTGCGGCACAAAAAACGCGGTTATATCGTGGTGACGGCGGACAAGGGCTTGTCCGGCTCCTATAACCATAACATTATAAAATTAGCCGAGCAGTATGTCGGCCAGCACCGGGAGAACGCGCTGTTCGTGGTCGGGCAGGTAGGCCGCGCCTACTTTGCCCGCAAGCAGATCGAGGTGGACGGCGAGTTTTTATACACCGCACAGGATCCGTCGATCTACCGCGCCCGTGAGATCGCGGAAACGATGATCGACCTGTTCAACCGGCGGTATCTGGACGAGGTGTACATCCTGTTTACCAACATGGTCTCCCCCGTCCGTCTGGAACCGGCGGTGGTGAAGCTTTTGCCGCTGGACAAGAATATGATGGGCGACGAAAAACGGCTGGATACCAAATATGAGCAGTTTGCGACCTATGTCCCCTCCCCCGACGCGGTGCTGGACCGGATCGTGCCCAACTTTATCAAAGGGGTGATCTTCGGCGCGCTGGTGGAATCGTTCTCCAGCGAGCAGAGCGCGCGGATGACGGCGATGGACGCGGCAACCAAGAGCGCAAAGGACATGATTAAGGAACTGTCCCTGCAATTTAACCGTGCGCGCCAGGCCGCCATTACACAGGAGATTTCCGAGATCGTCGGCGGGGCGGGCGCCCTGCGTTCGTAACATATCAGCAAAAAAGGAATGATGTCTATGAAGAATAAAGGTGTAATCATACAGGTCTTAGGGCCGGTCGTGGACGTCGCGTTTGCGGAAGGGTCGCTTCCCTCCATCCGTGACGCGCTGGAGGTCACGCTGGACGGGCAGCGGCTGGTGATGGAGGTTGCCCAGCAGATGGGCAACGACACCGTGCGCTGTATCATGCTGTCCACCAGTGAGGGCTTAAGCCGTGGGATGGAGGTTACCGCCACCGGCGGGCCGATCCGCGTCCCGGTTGGAAGCGAGACGCTGGGGCGGATGTTCAACGTGCTCGGCGACACAATCGACGACGGCGGGCCGGTCAAGGGGACGGAGCAGTGGGCGATCCACCGTGACCCGCCCGGCTTTGCCGACCAGAGTCCGGTGGTTGAGATTTTAGAAACCGGCATCAAGGTCATCGACCTGCTCGCCCCGTATGCCAAGGGCGGCAAAATCGGCCTGTTCGGGGGCGCGGGGGTCGGCAAAACCGTGCTGATCCAGGAGCTGATCCGCAACATCGCTACCGAGCACGGCGGCTATTCGATCTTTACCGGCGTGGGGGAACGTACCCGTGAGGGCAACGACCTGTGGAATGAAATGAAGGAATCCGGCGTCATCGAAAAGACCGCGCTGGTGTTCGGGCAGATGAACGAGCCGCCGGGGTCCCGTATGCGGGTGGCGCTCACAGGGCTTACCATGGCGGAATATTTCCGCGACGTGGAAAAACAAAACGTGCTGTTGTTTATCGATAATATCTTCCGTTACGTGCAGGCGGGCTCCGAGGTGTCGGCGCTGCTGGGCCGTATGCCTTCCGCCGTCGGCTACCAGCCGACACTGGCCAACGAGGTCGGTTCTTTGCAGGAGCGCATCACATCGACCAAAAATGGCTCGATCACCTCGGTGCAGGCGGTTTATGTGCCTGCGGACGACCTGACCGACCCCGCGCCGGCGACGACGTTCGCGCATCTGGACGCGACAACGGTGCTCTCGCGTAAGATCGTGGAGCAGGGCATCTATCCGGCGGTCGACCCGCTGGAGTCCACCTCGCGTATCCTGGAGCCCGACGTGGTGGGACAGGAGCATTACGAGGTCGCGCGCAGTACGCAGGAGCTGCTGCAGCGGTATAAGGAGCTGCAGGACATCATCGCGATTTTGGGTATGGAGGAGCTTGCCGAGGAGGATAAGCTGGCGGTCAGCCGCGCACGTAAACTGCAACGGTTTTTCTCCCAGCCCTTCTTTGTAGCGGAGAATTTCACCGGCACAGCGGGCCGCTATGTCAAGCTGAGCGACACGGTAAAAGGGTTTCGGGCGATCATCGACGGCTCGATGGACGAGTACCCCGAATGGGCGTTCCATATGGTCGGGACAATCGACGAGGTCAAGGAAAAGGCGGAAAAAGGCCAGTGAGGGGTGGCGGAACTTCCCGCTGCCGCGGCGGGCATGGCGGCATAAAACGCAACAAAATTGAAAGGATGAGGCGGTATGGAATTTTATCTGGAAATCCTCTCGCCGGAACGCCAGTTTTTCTCCGGCAACGCTGAAATGATCGTATTTCCCGCGATCGACGGGCTGCATGGCGTACTGCCGCGGCATGAGCCGATGGTGACCGCCCTGTCCGCCGGAGAGCTGAAGTTCAAGGTTGACGGGCAGTGGCGTTACGCCGCAGTGGGCGATGGTTTTGTGGAGATCATGCCGGAGTATGTCATACTTCTGGCCGACTCGGTGGAGCTGCCCGAGGAGATCGACGTCAACCGTGCCAAGGCGGCCAAGGAGCGCGCCGAGGAACGGCTGCGCCAGCGCAAAAGCCAGATCGAGTATTACCAGACCCAGGCCGCGCTTTCGCGTGCGATGGCGCGCCTGAAGGTAACAAAACACAGATAAGGTAAAAATCCCAAACCAGCCGGAATACAGATTGTATTCCGGCTGGTTTTTTATTCCCTGCTGTCGATACCCGGTCGTTTTGATCTCCTTTTCTTCTATTTCTTACCAAAGGAAATCGAAAAATTTCGTCGAATCAGTCACTATAAAAGGAACAGGGCGTTCTATAGCCACTTTGAAGGAAAAAAGGGGGGTTTCTGTGCTGACCGGAAAGCAAAAAAGGGGAATTTTCATTGTGCTCTTGCTGGTACTCGTCTTTTTTATCGCCGATCATTTTTTAATCCTGACCAAGCTGGCGGCGCTGCAATACGGGCGGCAACTCCTAGAGGAAACCTATTCAAAACCGCGCGGCGCTGTCTGGACCCTGCCGTTGGACGCGGAAAAAAAGGACGGCGTTTGGAAGGTCTACGATACCTTTGAGTTGCCAAAAGGATTTATCGGCTCCCGGTTTTTTGTCACCTTCGGGCATAGGGGGCAAATGATCGATATTGGAATGGAGTAGGGGGAGAGAAAATGAAAAAGCTTTGCTTCGTGTGTGTGCTGACCTGTCTCATAGCGTTTACTCCGTCTTTTGTAATCGGTAATGCATGGGACGAAAAACCAACAGGACCGGTGCGGGAGATTGCGGCGCAAATATACCTGGACGGCGAGCCGGTCGCATTTGACAGCCCGGTTTTAAAGTGCGATGACCGGATCCTGATACCGGCCCGCGCCTTTGGAGAAGCGATCGGTGCGGAGGTGCTCTGGACCGACGGGGATATTTCTAAATTAAAACTGCAAGAGCAACAGGAGGAAATGCTTCCACATATGTGGGACACCCTCCCGGACCAGATGTGTTTGTTAAGAAAAAACGATCTCTATATCCTCAATGGTTCTGGTAAGAGGAGTATGTTCTCCTTTAAACGCCAATACACTTCTGCACCTGTTCCGGCTATCCTATATCAGGATAGATTTTATGTACCCCTGCGGATCGCCGCCGAAAATTTTAGTTACCGGTCGGACTGGGAGGAGGAAACGCAGAGCGTCCATCTGACAAAAAGCATAGAGGCGTTGCTTTCGGGCACCAGCTTCGCGAGCTGGTATTATAAGATATTGCAATTTACGGACGGAGAGGAACCGGACGAAATCTATCTTTTGGACTATAGCGGATGCTTTGAGCCGGGAATCGACCGTAACGCGGTCTTTGTAAAAAACGGCGAGGCATATTATCTTCGTTCCGACCTCTCGAGAATTTATCAAGCACGCAGGCTTACGGATGAGGAAATGGATTCGTTTGCACGGCGGATGCGGGAGAATAAAACCGATACCCTGCCCGATTCCGATTATGTTGGATCAACCGCCTACGGTTACCTGCACTATACAAGCGGCGGCGTATACCAGGTGATATTTTGCGGCCCCGCCGGCTTAGAATATGAAGCTATCTGTGATATATTTGCAAGCTTAAACAACGGCGCAATGGAACCCATCCCGTGAGCCGGTGGGCCTTTCCATCCCCCAGCCACAACGGACAAAAGCCCCCGGGACGTATCTACGTCCCGGGGGTAATTTGCTTTCCACTTATCACCGCGTCTTGCACTTTCTATAGTCCGGCCTGTTCTCCCATCGT
The DNA here is from genome assembly GCA_902478725.1 of uncultured Clostridia bacterium. Taxonomy (GTDB): domain Bacteria; phylum Bacillota; class Clostridia; order HGM11514; family HGM11514; genus CABSMD01. The sequence goes on along the minus strand of CABSMD010000006.1, from coordinate 7,898 downwards.
TGCAACCCGCTTAAAACAAACTGATCTGCTTGTCTACTTCGTCGCCCTTGCGCAGGAAACAGCCTACTGCCGGGATGTTTTTGGTCTTATAATAGTTCGGGTCGGCGAACTCCAGCTCGTCTAAGCGCCGCAGGGCGGTCAGAGTGCTCCCTTTCTTGGACAGCAATACGTTTACCCCCTGCGAATCCCTGGTTGCCTTCTGGGGCACGGAGGCGGTGTTAAACACCAAAACCTTGCCGGTGCTCCCGAACGCCGCCAAATCCATGTCTTCCTGGAAGAAGAGCACCTCCACCAGCGGGGAGGCGGCGGAGTAGGCGTTTGCGAGGCGTTTGCGGTTGGTCTTGGTCTCGTAGGAGGAAAGCGGTACCTTCGCCATCTTGCCCGAAGCGAAAGCGAACAATGCAAATCCGCTGTAATCCTCGGTGGCGGTGATGTTGACGATCCTCTCCCCCGCCTCCATCTGCAACAGATTGGGCAGGTAGTCTCCCAAATTACTGGCCTTGCTGTCCGGCATCTCATATACCTTTGCCTTATACACATTCTGCCGGTCGCTGAACAGCAGCAGCTCAGCCTTGTTGCTGGTCTCGACGACGCTGACGATCGTATCGTCTTCTTTGAGCTTCTGTTCACCGCTGGAGCGCAGGGAAACCAGGCTGATCTTCTTAAAATACCCGTGCTCGGTCAAAAACAGCTTCACGCCATAATCCTCAACAAACTTCTCTTCCTGGTACTCCTCCACCTGCTCGCCCGAAATAATCTCGGTCCTGCGCGGCTGGCCGTATTTCTTGGCGATTGCCGAAAGCTGGTCGCAAATCCTCTGGTGCACCAGCTCGCGGGAATCCAAAATCTTCTGGTATTCCTCCCGCTGCTTTTCCAGCTCTTCGGTCTCGTTGGTGCGTTTTAGGATGTACTCGCGGTTGAGGTTCCGAAGCCGGATTTCCGCAACGTACTCCGCCTGCACCTCGTCAATTCCAAACCCTTTCATCAGGTTGGGGATGACCTCTTTTTCCGACTCGGTATTGCGGATGATCGCGATCGCCTTGTCGATGTCGAGCAGTATCTTTTTCAAACCGTAGAGCAGGTGCAGCTTTTCGCTGATCTTACTGATATCATAGTAGAGCTGCCTCTGGATGCACCCGACCCGGAAGGCCGTCCATTCCTCTAAAATTTCCTTGATTCCACATACCCGCGGGGTGTTTCCAATTAAAATATTGAAATTGCACCCAAAACTGTCCTCCAGCGGGGTCATTTTAAACAACCGTGACATCAAAACGTCCGGATCTACCGACCGCTTCACATCAATGGTGATCTTGAGGCCGTTTAAATCGGTCTCGTCGCGCACGTCGCTGATCTCGCGCACCTTGTTCTGCTTGACCAGCTCGGCAATCTTGTCAATGATCGCCTCAGCGGTGGTGGTGTAGGGGATCTCAAAGATCTCAATGCACTGGTTTTTCTTGTCGTAGCGGTACTTCGACCGGACGCGGAAGCTCCCCTTCCCGGTCTTATAAATTCGTTCCATCTCGGTCTTGTTGAAGATAATCTGCCCGCCGGTTGGAAAATCAGGGGCCTTTAGGGTTTTAAACAGGTCACAGTCCGGGTTTTTGATACAGGCAATGGCCGTCTTGCAGACCTCGGCCAGATTGAAACTGCAAATATTGCTTGCCATCCCGACCGCGATTCCCAGATTGGGGTTGACGATGATGTTCGGAAAGGTGACCGGCAGCAGAACCGGCTCCTTCATCGAGCCGTCGTAGTTGTCGATAAAATCGACGGTGTCCTTGTCGATGTCGGCAAACAGCTCGGCGCAGAATGGTTCTAGCTTGGCCTCGGTGTAGCGCGGCGCGGCGAATGCCATGTCGCGGCTGTAGCGTTTGCCGAAATTCCCCTTAGAGTCCACAAATGGGTGCAGCAGGGAGCCATTGGCACGCGTGAGGCGTACCAGCGTCTCATAGATTGCCATATCCCCGTGGGGGTTCAATTTCATGGTCTGCCCCACGATGTTGGAGGACTTTGTCCGTTCCCCAGTCAGCAGCTTCATGGTGTACATGGTATACAAAAGCTTGCGGTGGGAGGGCTTGAGCCCGTCGATCTCCGGTATTGCCCGGGAAATAATAACGCTCATCGCATAGGGCATAAAATTTCCCTCAAGCGTTTTCGATATCTGTTGTTCTATCAATTCCATGGTATTTACCTTCCTTTACCTAGCCTTTCATTGCTCCGCCCGCCACCGGGCCGTCCGGCCGCGTTCATTCCCGATTGTACTAACTCACATCGGTGTAATCGATATACTTGTACCCGTTTTCCGCGATAAAATCCTTACGCCCCTGCAGGTTGTCCCCCTGCAGCAGATCGAACATCCGGCGGGTGACCTCCTCGTCCTCTGGCATGACCCGAATAAGCTTTCGTGTGTCGGGGCACATCGTGGTTTCCCACATCATGTCGGGGTCGTTCTCGCCCAACCCTTTCGAGCGCATGACCTTCGCCTTGTCCTTAAGCCCGGCTAAAATCTCATCCTTTTCCTTATCGGTGTAGGCAAACAGACTGCCCTTTTTGGTCTTAATTTCATACAGTGGCGATTCCGCGATGAATACCAGCCCCTCCTCGATCAGGGTGGGCATGAGGGTGTAAATCATCGTCAGAATCAGCACCCGGATCTGATAGCCGTCCACGTCGGCGTCGGTGCAGATGATCACCTTGCTCCACCGCAGGGATTCGAGCGAGAAGGAGGCCAGGTCTTTGTTGTGCTTTGATTTCAGCTCCACACCGCAGCCAAGCACCTTAATCAGGTCGGTGATGATCTCACTCTTGAACACCTTTCCATAGTCGGCCTTCAGACAGTTCAGAATCTTGCCGCGCACCGGCATGATCGCCTGAAATTCGGAATCCCGCCCCATCTTGCACGAGCCTAAAGCCGAATCTCCCTCCACGATGTACAGCTCCCGCCTTGTCTTGTCCTTTGTGCGGCAGTCAACAAACTTTTGTACCCGGTTGGCCAGGTCAACCGAGCCGGACAGCTTCTTTTTGAGGTTCAGCTTGGCTTTTTCCGCGTTTTCACGGCTGCGCTTATTGATCAAAATCTGGTTGCTCACCTTTTCCGCGTCTTCCCTGTGCTCGATCAGGTAAATCTCAAGCTGGGCGCGCAAAAACTCGGTCATCGCCTCCTGGATAAATTTATTTGTAATCGATTTCTTGGTCTGGTTCTCATAGCTGGTCTGGGTAGAAAAGCTGCTGCTCACCAAAATCAGGCTGTCTTCGATGTCGGTGAATTTGACCTTGCTCTCGTTTTTGGCATACTTGTTGTTCAGCTTCAAATACTGGTCAATCGCGCTGACAAATGCGCTCTGCACGGCCTTGTCCGGTGCGCCGCCGTGCTCAAGCCAGCTGGAATTGTGATAATATTCAATCAGGTTGACCTCGTTGTTGAAGCAGAACGATACCGTCATCAGAACCTTGTATTCCGGCTTATCCTTGCGGTCGCGGCCCTTGCGCTCCGTCTGGTAAAAAACCGGCTCGGTCAGCCCCTTTTCGTCCGAAATCTCCTTCACATAGCCCAAAATTCCCTCCGGATAGCAAAACACAAAGGTTTCAAACTGTCCCGGCTCGGTCTCATTCAATAAGACCAGCTTCAACCCGGCGTTGACGACCGCCTGCTTTTTCATAGTTGACATAAAGTAATCCAGTGGGATATTAATGTCCGTAAATACATCCAAATCCGGCCGCCAATGGATGGTAGTTCCAGTCTGGCGGTGGCGGAACTTCTCCTTTTGCAGGCCGCCGATGTTCTCCCCCTTTTCAAAATGCAGAGTATATCGGAATCCGTCGCGCAGGACGGTAACATCCATGAATTCTGAGCTGTATTGGGTGGCGCAGCTGCCCAGGCCGTTGAGTCCCAAGCTGTATTCATAGCTTTCGCCGCCGTCGCGGCTGTATTTCCCGCCGGCGTATAGCTCACAAAACACCAGCTCCCAGTTGTAGCGTTCCTCCACCGGATTATAGTCTACCGGCGTGCCCCGCCCGTAATCCTTCACCGTGATGGAATGGTCCAAAAACCTCGTAACCTCAATTTCGGTTCCAAAGCCCTCGCGCGCCTCATCGATCGAGTTGGACAAGATCTCGAAAAAGGAATGGCAGCAGCCCTCAATGCCGTCCGAACCGAAGATGACCCCCGGCCGGAGCCGCACCCGGTCCGCGCCCTTGAGCGAGGAAATGCTTGCGTTGTCGTACTCCCTGTTTTTCGCCACAGTCTCTCCCTCTCTTTTGTTTATTCAAAAAGCAATGAGGAAAACGCTTCGTTTTCCTCACATAACTTGCTGCTCTCAGATGATCTACCCTGTTCCCCGGGCCAGCTTTTTTTCAGCCGAAAACCTGCGGGAATCCTTTAGGCCAATCTGTCCTGCTGTAGGGCCCGTAAAGCCCCATCTTCATGCCGGAGCCGCAAACCTGCGGAGTCCAGGCCACTTTGTCTTTATAAGGTGATCTTATCCGTCCCCATATACGGAACCAGCGCCTCCGGCACAGTCACGCTGCCGTCGGCGTTTTGGTAGTTTTCCAAAATGGCCGCCGTCGTCCTGCCGATCGCCACGCCCGAACCGTTGAGGGTATGGACGAACTGTGCCTTTGCTTTCGCGTCCTTTTTATACTTGATGTTTGCCCGCCGTGCCTGAAAATCCTCAAAATTGCTGCAGGAGGAGATCTCCACATAGCGGTTGTAGCTGGGCATCCAGACCTCAATGTCATACTTGAACGCCGCCGTGAACCCGAGGTCGCCGACACAAATCTTCACAACCCGATATGGCAGGCCAAGCAATTGCAGTACATGCTCCGCGTCGCGGGTGAGCTTTTCCAGTTCCTCATACGACTGCTCCGGCTCGCAGAACTTGACCAGCTCCACCTTGTTAAACTGGTGCTGGCGAATCAGTCCGCGGGTGTCGCGTCCCGCCGCCCCGGCCTCGGAGCGAAAACAGGCGCTGTATGCCACGTGATGGATCGGCAGCTGCGAACCATCTAAAATCTGATCGCGGTACATATTGGTAACCGGCACCTCAGCGGTCGGAATCAGGAAATATTCCGTACCCGCCACCTTGAATGCATCCTCTTCAAATTTCGGAAGCTGCCCGGTGCCAATCATGCTGTTGCGGTGTACCATAAACGGCGGGAACACTTCGGTGTAGCCCCGTCCCGTATGGGTGTTCAAAAAGAAATTCATGATCGAGCGTTCCAGCCGCGCGCCCATTCCTTTATAAAAGGTAAACCGCGCGCCGGTCACCTTGCCGGCCGTCGGCGCGTCTAGTATGGACAGCTCCTGTCCGATGTCCCAGTGTGGCTTCGGTTCAAATTCGAAGCGGCGCGGTTCTCCCCAGCGGCGCACCTCTACATTATCCTCGTCTGTCGTTCCGTCGGGCACGTCGTCGTTTGGAATATTCGGAATCCTGAGCATCACCTGTTCGATCTGCTCATCCAGTGCGCGCACCTGCTCGTCCAGCCCTTTGATCTCGTCCGAAAGCTTCTTCATCTCGGCAAAAATCGGCGCAACGTCTTTGCCTTCCTTCTTAAGCTTCGGAATCTCTCTGGAAGTCTCATTCTGCTTATTTTTCAAGCCCTCTACCTGGTAGAGCAGCTCCCTTCTCTTCTCATCCAGCTTCAAAAAGCCGTCGAAATCGATCTCTTCTTTGCGCCGGGCCAACGCTTTTTTCACCCGGTCAAGATCGTTGCGCAGCAGTTTAATATCCAACATTTTCTTACAACTCCTTCATTATTTCGACAATTCCGTCTTTATATTATTAAAATTCTCCAGTTCCTTGTCCGGAATCAAATCCACCGTAATCTTCGCCAGCAGCTCCTGGCACTTTGCCTTATCCTGCTCGGCGTAAGCGGCTTTGAGCTGCTCGTAAGCGTCCAGGTTTTCCAGGTAATTGGGATGCAGCTGTTTTAACCTCTCTACCTCCTGCTTGAGTGTGTCAATGGTTTTTTGTTTTTCATCCGTCTCCGTTTTCAGCCTGGAATTCTCCTCCGAAAGCTCGCGCACATTGGATTGGATGTCCTGCGAAAAGGTCTTTTGCGCGACAAGCTGGTTTTGAATCTCCTCGTTTTTGCGTTTGACATTGACCTGGTTCCATGAGGAAACATATACGATCACAAACGCAATCGAAAAGAAGAGGATGATATAAATCCAAAAATATTTCCTTGTTTTGTTTTCTTTCCCATTCCCGTTTTCATCAAACATCATTGGGTTTGCCCTCCAGTATTGTTTCACGTGAAACATTTATCTTCTAATTAGTTCAATCAACCGTTCTAATTCAGTATAATCATAATATTCAATTTCTATCCGGCCTTTATGCTTTCCGTTGACGATTTTCACCTTGGTGCCCAAATGGGACTGTAGTTCCTGCTGCACCGCCTGTAGCTGCGTCTTCATATTGACGTCCTCCGGCGCAGTCTGTTTTTCCGGCTTGTCCTGCTTTTCCTTCTGCCCGGCGATCAGCTTTTCAAGCTGACGCACGCTCAGATCCTCCGCAATCACCCTCTGCGCAAAATCCTTCTGCAATTCCGGGTCATCCAGCGCCGCCAGAGTGCGTGCGTGCCCGCTGGACAGCTCACGGTACACCACCATATCGCGTATGCTCTCCGGCAGGTTCAGCAGACGCAACGTGTTGGCCACCGCCGCCCGGCTTTTGCCGACCCGGTCGGACACCTGCTGCTGAGTCAGTCCAAACTCCTCCATCAGCCGCTTGTAGCCCATCGCCTCTTCAATGCCGTTTAAGTCCTCCCGCTGTAAGTTTTCCACCAGCGCGACCTCCGCGCTCTGTTCGGAGGAATAGTCCCGGATCACCACCGGCACGGTTTTCAAGCCTGCAAGCTTCGAAGCCCGCCACCGGCGTTCCCCCGCGATGATGCGGTAAAAGCCGTCCGTTTTCCCAACAATCAGCGGTTGAATCACACCATGCTCCTTGATAGAATCCGCTAATATCTGTAGCTTTTCCTGGTCAAAATCTTTACGCGGCTGCAATGGGTCGGGTTCGATCTCGGTCAGCTTGACCTCGGTCACACCTTCCTGCTTCTGTGGCTCTTCCCTGCCGCCATATTCGTTTTCACTGGATGCCAAAAGAGCGTCCAGACCCTTGCCCAATCCTCTCTTTGCCATACTTCGCCTCCCAACTTGACTGCCCTACTTTATTTCTCCAAAAACCAGTTTCCTCTTCTAAACCGTTTTGTTTTCCACCAAAAGAGAAAAGCAAAAAAACTATGTATTTCTTTCCTTCTATTCCTTTTCAACAAACTCCCTCGCCAGCTCCCGGTAGCTTTCCGCGCCGCGGGAATAGCTGTCATAATCGGTAATCGGCTGCCCGTAGCTTGGCGCCTCGCTCAACCTGACATTGCGCGGAATCACGGTCGCAAACACCTTTTGGGGGAAAAATTTCTTCACCTCGTCCGCTACCATAATCGACAAATTCGTGCGGGAATCGAACATGGTCAGCAGTACACCCGCGATCTCTATTCCAGGGTTTAAACCCTTTTTGACCTGCTTGATGGTCTGCATCAGCCTGCTCAAGCCCTCCAAAGCGTAGTATTCACACTGCACCGGCACAAGCACACTGTCCGCCGCGGCCATCGCGTTTAAGGTCAGCAAATTCAGTGACGGAGGGCAATCGATCAGGATATAATCATAACTATCCCGCACCGGCGCGAGCGCGTCCTTTAAGCGGAATTCACGCTTGTCCGCCTCCACCAGCTCTACTTCTGAACCTGCCAGCTGAATGTCGGATGGACAGACCGACAGGTTGTCATACTCGGTCGGAGTAATGGCGCTGAGTATCGCCATCCTGTCAATAATCACCGGATAGACCGTGTTCTCCAATTTGTTGGTATCAATGCCTAGACCGCTTGTCGTATTCCCCTGC
>CABSMD010000005.1 GCA_902478725.1 uncultured Clostridia bacterium | reverse complement strand
TGTTGAACACCAACGCCGATTGCATCAGCAAGCTCTTGCTGTGTCAGCTTTTTCACCATCCTTGCCTCCCTGATCCGTTTACCAATTGGTCCGTAATCATAATTCTTGATTTTCACACCGATCACTCCCTAACATTTTTATTTTGACTGCTTAGCATTTAAGCTCTACACTATAACTATAGCCTTAGTGCGCCAAAAAATACATCGCCCAATACACGAAGCGTCAGTGTTAAAACTTGAATTTTAAGGAATTTTATATATTTATAGGTTATTTTGTAAAAAAAAGAATGAAAATGTAAATAATATATAAAAAAGGCTACTCACCCAGCCCCTTTCAGTTTGGAACGGATTAGTAGCCTTTTTTATCGGTCAAGTGATGGCCTGGCTTCATATGTATTTTTATAGATCGTTGCGTGTGCGTTTGCGCATCCAACGCAGGCAGAAGAACGCGATGATCGGAAAAAGGGCCGATACCAGCATCGCCGCCCGCAGTCCAAGCTGATCCGGCGACATACCCTGCGTAAGCAGGCCGGACAGGAAGGGGAGCCGGTGTGCCTGCTCCGCCACCACGCCCATCAGCCACGGCCCTGCGGATGCACCAATGTCACCCGCTGCCGCCAAAATTGCAAACATCCACGCTCCCGCCAGCGGGTAGTGCTCGGATGCGACTACCAGCGTTCCCGGCCATAGCAGGCTGACACACAGACCACACAGACCGCACGCCAACAGCGATAACACTGCCGTGCCGGACAGGGCGACCGTAATATAACAGGCGGCCGCGCCAACGGTTCCAATCAGCATCATCAGGCTTACGTTGATCTTTTTCCCATACATTCCATAAAATAAGCGCCCAACCCCCATCATGACAGCAAACAGGCAGACCCCGCCGACATCCCCGACCACCTTAGGAAGCCGCATTGCCTCCTCCAGATACGCCGATGCCCATTGCGATATGCACAGCTCCGCCGCTGCTCCGCACAGGATGGTTGCCAGCGCGGCGATGAAAAACGGTTTCAGTAAAATCTTATCCATGCCCTGCCGCTGTTCCTCCGGCACGTTGGGCGCAAACGGTACCCGCATCAGGAAGAAAAAGTTGAACAGCGGTACCAGCGTCCAGATCAGGATGATCCATTGCCACCAGGCCCGCCCAAACACAAACAGCAGAACCGTGGTCAGCAAAATGACTGCCGCCTGTCCCCATGAGTAAAACGAATGTAGTACACTCATCGCCCCTGCCTTCTCGTCGGTTGGGATTGCGTTCACAATCGGGCTTAACAAAAGCTCCAGCAGGCCGCCTGAACCGGAAAAAATGATGGTTGCGGTTACAAACCCAGCAAATGGTCTGTCAAACAACAGCGGCGAGGCCGCAAACAGTACCAGTCCCACAACCGCCAGGCCATGCGCCGCGACAACGAACCGGCGGAAGCCGTATTTATCAATAGCGTTGCTGAACAGGATGTCACAGCCAACCTGTGAGATGAAGTTAATGAGCACCAACAAGCCCATCTGCTGAAAGGTCAGCCCGAACTGCTCCCGTAGAGGGATAAACAGGATCGGGGTGGTGTTGACGATGATGGCCTGCACAAAACTGCCGATATAGCAGGCCGCGATAGTAGATTTGTATGATTGCAATGTACCTTCCTCCCATTTTTCTGTTATTCCAGTATATCACAGATGTGGTAAAAGGGGAAGAGAAAAGTACCAGCCGCGGGGAAGCGTTGCCACAAAAAACTCTTATTTTTTGGATTAACTGTTAAACCAAAGCGGTATGTCAATCGTGAAAATTGACATACCGCTTTGGGGTGTTTTCGGTTGTCCACGGCCAAATGTTTCGTAGATGGATTCATTTGTTCGAATCTATTATCGAGTAGTTACAATTACGACAGCCCGGTCTTCATCCCACTCAACCAGATAACCGACGCTTTCCAGGATCAATCGAAAAGGAATCATGATTCTATCGTTAATGATTTGCGCAGGAACATCAAAAGCATAAGCCTTTTCGTTTACTGTAAAAGCATACTCCCCTTCCCGGATTACAATACGGTTTTCATCATCCTTCAGCGTTACCGTTTTTGTATCTGGATTCCAGTCTACCCGATAGCCGAGGTGTTCAAACACGCCTCGTACGGGCACAAGCGTTCTGCCGTCTCTAATGACGGGCGGCTGGTTAGGAAAAAACAACGGTGTGCCATTTATTTCTACCGTTACGGCGTTATATGCCTGTAGTACGGGATAACCGTCGTTCACGTCCTTTTGAAACCTCCAAACGGTATCGAAATCGAATCCTGTATAATTTGGGTTGCTGCTATCTTTCATTTGCGCGGTTGTAAGCGGCGTTGTACCGTCTACGCCGTCTATGCTGTTTGGGGCACAGACGCCCCCTTTTTTATCCATAGATGCAAGCGGTTTGCCCTGCGCCGTCTGTGCGCTGTCGATATTCCAATAACAATTGCTGATTGAGATGGTAGGGTTGGGGACATTGTAGGAAATTTCACCCAAAATCCCCCCTACGTCAAATGCGGAGAGGTTTCCTGTGTTATAACAGTTGCTGATGGAGATAGAACGGTAAGATTCAAGGGTTCCTAAAATTCCTCCGGCTATGCCATAGCTTTCTTTCTCTGTGGAAGGATCGGCATCGGAGATGGATACTTTGCCCATATTATAGCAGTCGCTCAGTGTAAATGTGTCTTTGTAAGTTAGGGCGGGATCGTTCTTGGAAGGATAACGATTGGCCAACCCACGGCCAACCATCCCTCCCGCGGAAGAATATCTTGAGACAGCCGCAGTAACAGTTCCGGTATTAGAACTATTGCGAATGCCGGTGGAGCCGACGCAGCAGCCAAAGATCCCTCCCACATCGGAATAGACGGCAGAACTGGAAAGGTTGCCGCTATTGTGGCAATCAATAACAATGCAATTGTAGCCGCCACCACCAATTCCGCCTACTTCGGAAAGATCAGAACAAGCGGAGATGTCACCGGTGTTGTAACAATTTTTAGCAAGGCCAAAACCCGCGCCGTAAATCCCGCCGACAGAAGAATCTGCAAAAAAATCTGAATTGGTAACCGTGCTGGAGATATTACCGGTATTGTAGCAGTCTGCGATAGGATCAGCGTTGGAAGTATATATGACTCCGCAAATCCCCCCTGCAAAAAAATAACCGATAGAATTAACGAGGGAGATCGAGACATTGCCGGTGTTGTAGCAATTCTCTATAGAAATAGTAGCATTAATCCAGCCGCAGATTCCTCCCAAATATGCATATTCACTGGGAGCAGTATCGGTTGCAGCGGTGGATAAGGATATATCGCCGTTATTATAGCAATTACTGACTGAAGAATAAACCCGGTCAGAATATTGATCGTAGAAGATCCTGCCGATTATTCCGCCCACAAAAGAGATCGCTGATTCGTCACGGGAGGGCTCATATACAGAACCTGAAATGGATCCGGTATGGTAACAATTATCGATGGTGATCCTGCCCGTTCCAAAGGCGCAAAGCCCCCCCGCGTACAAATCCGAAGCAAAAGTAACGTTGATATTTGTTCCTTCAAGCCCGATGTTTTTTATTACCGCGTCTGAAACATAGCCGAACAGCCCGCTATATTGACGCTCTCCCGTTATCGTAAGGTTTCGTATCACATGTCCCTGCCCGTCGAACACGCCCCTGAATCGAGAGTCGTATGAATTTGTGGCATTATCCCCGATCGGCGTCCATTCCTCGCCTTCTAAATCGATGTCGCTGGTCAAATGGTATTTGCCATCTAAAGGGTAACCGGGGTCCTTTCCTATTTGCTCCAAATCTTCTCTGTTCGAAATAGAGATGGAATCCGCCTCGGGAGGAAGAATCGCTGTGATAAAGCCCCCGGTTTGCGGCTTTTTCATATCCTCCGCTATACCGCTGTATTGGGCCGCCTGCATTTGTACGGTAACGATAGGGATTGTTATCAAAAAAGCGATTATACCATTAATCATTCGTTTTTTCATTTCGTACAACTCCTTCATAATCGAAATTCTGTACATGATAGCCCGTGTATTTTTTCTCCTGTACGCAAGAATACTCATCTGGTTCTGTCGCCGTAGGCCAGGTTCCAGTTTGTTCTCAGTATAGCATACCTCTATGAATAAGTAAATAAAAAAGTGAAAAACAGTCAATTATTCCCGTCGGATTTTTGCAAACATTATATATTTTATACAAACTTCGATAAGATATGGAAAAGGCGTTGCAGCTTATACTGCAACGCCTCCTAATGTACGAAATGATTATCGTGAAAAATCCCCTGAAAGTGAGATGCTTTTAATTGTTTACCGCTTGCGTAACACGCGCCCAACCTCCAAGCCGATCCTGTCGGCCATGCGGTAAAAGCCGAGGTCGTTGGGGTGGACGCCGTCCACCGTGCAGCCGTCGTGTCCCTCCCCGGCGAACAGGGACGCCCCGTCGACAAAGGCTATGTTTTTGTCACCGTTCCACACCGCCGCCTGATAAGTGGCGTAGACGATGCCCCGCCGTTCGATATCCGTTTCGCTGTCCGGGTCGAAATCCGGCTTGCTCACCAGGATGACCGGAACCTCCGGCTTTGCCGCGCGGATGGTTTCATACAGCTGCCGGTGGGTGTTTTGCAGGTGGTCCGGCGTGGGCGCGTTGTGATCGTAGTCACAGACGAAGATACCAAATTCCAGCCCCGCCAGATATTCGATCAGTGCAGGCTCTCCCTTCGCGCTGCCCGAAAAGCCGAAATTCAGATAGTCGCACCCGAACCGCCGTGAGAGAATCGCTTCATAGCTGTTGCCGGGGCGCGAGGCGCAGCCCCCCTGTGTGATGGAGGAGCCGTAATAGAGTACCGGCTTTTGAAAGCGGTATTCCCCGGCCGCCGCCAGTGCCGCGCCCTCCTTGACCCCGATGTATAGCTCGCTGACATCGTTATAAAGAGGGAAGTTGATGGTGAAATCCCGCTTGCCGGTGTCTTTGCGGTACAGGATGGATTCGTAACCGTCCGTCATCTCTACCGGCGGCTTGAAGGTGCCGGCGTAGACGCTCCCCGTGTCCCGTTCCTCGTAGAGGTCGAAGCCGGAGGTGCCGCAAAGTGGCATGTGCGGGAAGCGGCAGACCGACGGCATCACCGTCTTGATGGCGACATAGGGCGAGTCGGTGGAAAACCGTACCCGTCCGCCAGCCGTGTTGGTGTGCAGGGCGGCAACATTCGGGCTGGTTGCCTCCGCAACCGTTTGCGGCAGGCGGCAAAAGACCGGCTCTGTGCGCGGGTTGTATAGCCCATAAATCCGAAACGGCTCCTGCCGTACCGAATGGAAAACAATGTCCTTTTCTTCTAAAGCTGTGGCGACCGCCAGATTTCGATCGATCCTTCCGATATCCATTGCAATGCCCCTTTCCATCTAAAAAGCCCCCTAGAAGCGCGTCCTTTTACGAGCCGTTTCAGGCCTCAAATTCTCTTCCCTCATCCGCACTTGGAATACCCGCAGTGGCGGCAGGTCGTGCAACCGCCCTCGTGCTCCATCGGGTTGTGGCATTCCGGGCAGAGTTTCCCGTTTTTCTCATACTTGTCGTCCTTGTGCATCGTCTCTTCTGCGATCGAGGGAACGGTGAGCGCCGCGCCCAGGCTCTGTGCCTTTGCCACCTTCTGGATGACCTTGGAGATCGCGTCCGGGCAGGAGGTGACGTTCAAATCCTTCTTGCGCATCGTGGTCGGGCAGCGGATGCCGCGCAGCTGTTCCACCAGAACGTCCACGTCCATCCCCGAGCGCAGGGCGATCGATACCAGGCGGCTGGTTGCCTCCGACTGGGAGGGGCAGCCACCGCCGCGCCCGGTGTTGGTGAACACCTCACAGATGCCATTTTCGTCGTAGTTTACGGTGATGTACAGATTTCCGCAGCCGATCTTGACCTTTTCGGTAAAACCGGTGGTCACATCGGGGCGGGGACGTGGGATGATCGAATGTTCCACTGTCCCTTCCGCCGCGTCATCCTTGCCGTGTACCTTGCCGATGTTGAGCACCTGCATGTCGCGGCTCTTGTCGCGGTATACCGTGATCCCCTTGCAGCCGAGGTCATAGGCCAGCATATAGGTGTTGCGGATGTCCTCGCGGGTTGCGTTTTCCTTAAAGTTGATCGTCTTTGAGACCGCGTTGTCGACGTATTTTTGAAAGGTGGCCTGCATCCGGATGTGCCATTCGGGGGATACGTCGTGCGAGGTTACAAAAATATCCTTTAAATCCTGCGGCAGGCCGGTGCCGGAGAGGTTTCCGGTCTCAGCCACCTGCTTCATCAATTCCTCGGAATACAACCCCCGTTCCTCCAAAACACGGCGGAACACCGGGTTAATCTCGATCATTTCGGTGTTGTCCATCACGTTGCGGATGAAAGCGAGCGCGAAGATCGGCTCCACTCCGCTTGACACACCGGCGAAAATGCTCAGCGTACCCGTCGGGGCGATGGTGGTGACGGTGGCGTTGCGGTAGCGTTTGTCGGTTCCCGCATAAATGCTCTGGTCGAACAGGGGGAACACGCCGCGTTCCTTTCCGAGTGCGAGGCTGGCTTCCTTTGCGCATGTCTGCACAAAGCCCATCACCGTCTCGGCGGTATCCACGCCCGCCTGGCTGTTGTAGGGGATGCCTAAGGAATATAACATGTCGCCAAACCCCATCACGCCCAGCCCGATCTTGCGGGTGTCCTTGGTCGTCTTGTCGATGATTTCCAGGGGGTATCTGTTTACGTCAATCACATTGTCCAGAAAATGCACTGCTAATTTTACTGTTTTTTCCAGTTTATCAAAATCGATTTCATAGCCGCTTCGGCCCCGCTTCAGCATCGCGCACAGGTTGATCGAGCCGAGATTGCACGATTCATACGGCAGCAAAGGCTGCTCCCCGCAGGGGTTTGTCGCCTCGAATTCACAAACCTCCGGAATCACGTTGTCGCGGTTGAGCCGGTCTAAGAAGATAATCCCCGGCTCTCCGTTGCGCCAGGCGGAGTCCACGATTTTATTGAAAATGTCCCGCGCCGGCAGGCGTTTGACCTCCTTTTTGCTGTGCGGGTCAACCAGCGCGTATTCCCCGTTTTCCTCCACGCGCTTCATGAATTCCTCGGTGATCCCGACGCTGATGTTGAAGTTGGTGATCTCGGCGTTGTTGCTTTTGCAGTCGATGAACGCCTCGATGTCCGGGTGATCGACCCGCAGGATACCCATGTTCGCGCCGCGGCGGGTGCCGCCCTGCTTGACCGCCTCGGTCGCGGCGTTAAACACCTTCATAAAACTGATCGGGCCGCTTGCCACCCCACCGGTGGAGTTGACCGTTGCCCCGCCCGGCCGGAGACGGGAGAACGAAAAGCCGGTCCCGCCGCCGCTTTTGTGAATGATCGCCGCATTCTTCACCGCGTCGAAGATTTCCTCCATGCTGTCTCCTACCGGCAGCACAAAGCAGGCGCTCAGCTGCCCCAGGGGGCGCCCGGCGTTCATCAGGGTGGGGGAATTGGGCAGAAATTCCAGATTGGTCATCATGTCGTAGAACGCGCGCTCGGTCTTTTCCACATCGGCTTTCTTATCGTATTGCAGGTCGGCCGCCGCGATGGCGTGCGCCACCCGCTCGAAAAGCTGTTGGGGCGTTTCGGTCGGTTTCTGGTTTTCATCCTTTGCTAGGTACCGTTTTTCCAGCACCGTAAGGGCATTTGGGGTTAAATTCATCTTTGGTTTCCCTCCTAATAATATGTAAATGATGGCATATTTTGTGCATAAAACTATTATTTACACAATATGTAGTATAATTTTAGCAGGTATTCGGCTGTCTGTCAAGTGGCAGCGGGCAAAATATACGGAAAATATTACAGGCATTACACTTGACAGGGGAGGAGTTTTGTGTTATATTTATTTCAATATAAATGATAGTTATTCAATAATATTGAAATTGTTGGGGGAATAAGAATGATAAAGGTACTGCATAAGGCGTTTGACCTGCTGGAAACGGTCGCGCTGGATAAAGAACGGGCCTACACACTCACCGAGCTGGCGGGGCTGATTGATGAAAAGACATCCACCTGCTCGAATATCGTCAAAACCCTCTGCGAAAGGGGATATTTGGAGCACGTGCAGCCAAAGGGGTACCGGCTGGGAGCAATGGCAAAGGGGCTTGACCCGTTTGAGGCGCTGGACAGGAAGTTGATGGACGCCGCAGACGGGGAGATGAACGCGCTTGTGGCGCGGCTGGGCGCGTCGGGTGTGCTGGCCGTGCTCAAACGGGGGAAAAAGAAGATTCTGAATGATTACAGAAGCGACAGCGCGGTGGTGGTGAACAGGGCTATCCGCGCCGACAAGGAATTGTACAGCACCTCCACCGGTCTGGTACTGACCTGCGGGGGCGGGTTGCTGCCGGCGAAGGGGACGCCGAATGGCTTTGGTACGGCTGATGCATTTGAACAAATGAGGCGTTCGGTTCACACAGCGGGGTATGTGGCGCTGGACAGTCATCCGGAGCTGTTTGAAACGGCGGCGGGGGTGTATGTTGACGGTAGACTGTATGCGGCCGTGGGCGTCTTTTTGCCGAAATACAAGGTGGCTGACAAACAATTGATCATTAATGAAACGCTGGCCGCCGCGGGGCGGATTGCTGAAAAATTAAAGGAAAGGATGTCGTAGAGTATGAACGCAAACCTGACTGCAATGGTCAAAGAGGCCGCGCTGGAGTGGGGGGCAGATCTGGTCGGGGTCTCCCCGATCGGCCGTTTTGCCGGCGCCCCCATCCTGATGAGCCCGCAGGGAATTCTGCCCACGGCAAAGAATGTCGTCGTATGCGCCATTCATCATCCGGATGAGGCGATGGAACTGGGCGGGGAGAAGCACCCGCAGGAAATCGGCCCGTATGCGATCCAGTATGTCATGAATTCCAAACTGGACTACATGGCCTACCGGATTGCCAACCTGTTGGACGGGCTGGGGTATGAGGCGGTGCCGATCGCCTCGTCCAACATCTGGCGGTACCGCCCGTTTATGGATTTACAGGCGAATTTTGCGCCCGACATGTCCCATATCTACGCCGCCGTCTGTGCCGGGCTTGGCCAGCTTGGCTGGCACGGGCTGACCATGACGCCGGAATACGGGGCGTGGAACCGTTTTATTTCCATCATCACCGACGCGCCCCTCTGCCCAACCGAGCTCTATGAGGACACCAAGCTGTGCGACATGTGCGGCGAATGTATCCGCCACTGCCCGACCGACGCCTACCGCAAGGAGGTGAACGGGGTCAATGTTTTGAACGTCGAGGGACGAGAGCATAAATTTGCGAACAAAAACCTATGGCGCTGCGCGTGGGGAGAGCATTTTGATTTGGATCTCGATTTGGAGATACCGGATGTTGTCAATGAAAAGGTACTGATGGAGCGCGTGGACAAATATGGCCTGCGCGGGGGCGAGATGGGCTGCTGCTTAAAATACTGTCTGCCCAAAGAGCTGCGCCAGGACGGAGAGGGGCATACCTCTACCTATATTAGAAAGAAGCACTGTGTCGCGACCGACCTGCCTGTACATAGAAGGCTATATGATGATATTGTAAACTATGTCCGCCGTTACAGCGTGGATAACGTAGTGTTCTTAGACGAGACGGCGGTGGACGGGCTCGGCGGGAAAAAGGCCTATGACAAGGCACAGGGTGCCGTGGTGATGAGCCTGTCGTACGATAAAAACCAGGCGGATTGCGGCACGGTCGACTTTGCCGCCCGGGCCGCGGGCCCCCTGCTGGGTTTTGCGCGGCTGGATGTGACGAGGATGCTGGACAACGCCGGTTTTACCGCGCTGAACAACCCGCCGGTTGACCGGGAAGAGTACGCAGCGGCGGCCGGCATCGAGCCGTACGGCGGCGTCGGACAGCCGGACGGCAGAGAGAGGCTGATCGAGGTGGTTTTGACCAGTGCGCCGCTGAAACGGTATGCGTATTGGGATATCAACGCACCGGCAGACAACCGGCGGCTGTCCCTGACGGATAACCTTTGCAGGCTGATGGAGAGCGAGGGGAGCGACCTGTATGCCGTCGTACCGGCTTCCCGCATGGAGACGCTGACCGCCCGGCTGGAGCCGGTCAAGGGAGAAGAGCCGCTTTTGCGGGCAGTGCAGAGCTTCCCCAGGTTTTCTCCCTATAGGCCGGAGGTCTCCGAATACCGCCGGAAGCTGCGCCGGCCGTCGGATTATTTGGCTGACGCGCAAAACGTTATCATCATGGGTCTGCACTATCCCGAAATCGTGCAGAAGATGACAATTAAGCCGCCGGCCTATGCGGTCGGGCCCTACCTGTTTTCCAAGTATGAAAACGCGAACGAACTTGCCTATTCCGCCCTGAAGATATGCAAGTATCTTCAGGCAAAGGGGTATGAAGCCGCGGCCTCTTACGACCTGACCGGGGTGGGCGGGGAGATGGCGACCCCGCGCGGGCTGCTGCCGGACGCCTTTTCCAACTGCCTCGAGGCCGTTGAGGCGGGGATCGGGCAGCTGGCCGCGAACGGGGTATGTTACACGGCGGAGCACGGATTCAGCCAGGGATTTGTCGCAATTGTGACCAACGCCCCGCTGGAGGCGGTTTGCAAGGCGCAGAAGATGCAGAGGGATGTTACCGTGGCCTGCGCGGGCTGTGACCAGTGTATAAAAGCATGTCCGTCCCGCGCGCTTAAGGCAGAAAAAATGCTGGAAATCGAGCTTTGCGGCAGAATATACAAATGGATCCCGGCCGACGGCAAGGCGTGCGACTGGTCGAGGAAATACGCCCTGTGCGGCGAGGAGGGACATAAATACACCGGTTCCCAGACAGAGGTCGAGGCGCCGCGGGAGATTACGCCCACGGCGCTGGAAGGGGCGTTTGCCAAGACCGACCGAATTTTGCAGTACCGTCCCACCACCGTGCACCGGTGTATCATTGACTGCCCGCTGGTATAGAAATCAAAAATCAGGATGTCGTACATCCTGATTTTTTTATTAATCAATTTACTTTTCCGGATGAATAGGATATAATATAATTATATTACTATATCGGGTGATGCTATGAGGGGAATCTGGAGGTCGCGCTGGGTGAAGGTTGCCCTGTCCGTCTTGTTGACGGTTTTGCTGTTCTCTTATTTTTACAGGACGATCGATCTGGGCGAGTTTTCAGCGTCGGTGCGGGAGGCGTCATGGGGCTTTGTGCTGCTGGGAGCGCTGATGTACTGCATGACCTATCCCCTGCGGGCATTTCGGATCTACTACCTGACCCGCCGCGCGGGAAATGCCGGTTTTTTAAAAACCCAGGTCATCACCTTCCGCCACCAGTTTTACGGGCGGATCATCCCGTTTAAGGTGGGGGATTTGTCGCTTGTGTACCTGCTCAAGAGCTACGCGGATGTGCCTTTGCCGCAGGGGAGCGCGGTGCTGGTGCTGCTGCGGGTGTTCGACGCGTTTGTTATCATCCTGTCCTTCCTGCTGTGCAACATCAGCGTGAGTATGAAGCTGTTTTCCAGCTGGATTTTGGTCGCTGTACTGGTTGCCTTGGCCGCCGCACTGCTGGGTGCCCCGTTTGTGATGACCCGGGCGGCGGATTGGATCAAAAAACGCGGGATATACCGCAGACGGGCGGTCAAACGGCTGGTGGACGCGGTTTTGAATGTGCGGGAGATGCTGGTTCACTCCGTGGCGTCCCCGAAGAATTTTGCAGTGATCGGATTGGGCAGCGTCCTGCTTTGGTTTTTTGTCTATGCATCGATGTATTTTGTCATCGCCGCGTTTGGGCAGCAGGTAACTTTGGCGGAGACGGTGGTTGCCTCCTTTCTGGCCAGCGCCGCGGCCTTTCTGCCGGTCAATGGGATCGGGGGGTTCGGCGCGGTGGAAACGGGCTGGGCAGTCGGCTTCACCCTGCTTGGGGTGGCGCGTGCGACCGCCCTTGCAAGCGGGGTCGTGTCCAACATGATGAGTTTTGTTGTGATCTGTGTATTTGGGTTGGTCTCATATTTGGGAGGGTTGAAACGTGTATCAGACAATCGTATTGAGCAATGACAGCGCGGCCTCCCTGGCCTCGATGGTACCGGAGGATTTCACGGTTGCTTTCACCGGGTCGTCCGTCGGCGCGGCGTCGGCGTTTTTGGCGGAGAACACGGTTGATGTGGTCATCACCACGGCGGTGTTGGAGGACGGGTACGGCGCGGAGGTTGCGGAGCTTTTGCGAAAGAAGGCGCGGCGGCCGGAGTTTTTGATGCTGTGCGACTACCGCGAGCTGGAACACGCACGCCGGGCGGTCGAGCTGGGGGTGGATTTCTTTTTGCTGCTGCCGGTGCGCTACGATGAGTTTACTTACGCGCTGGCATCGATCAAGTTGCTGTTGGATAAGCGCAATATCTCCCGCCTGCACCATATCACATCGCTGAACTTTGAACAGTTTGCCCCCATTCTGCGGGAGCAGTTTTTCGCCGGGATCGTGTCGGGTTCGCCCGCTTCGCGGGAGGACATCCTAGAGCAGCTTGACAGGCTGAAGATTCCACCGGCCGCCGCTGATTCGCCCTGCGCGATCGTGGATGTACATATTATTGAATACGACAGCTACCTCCTTTCCAAATGGAAATACGGCAAGGATACGCTCTATACCGCCGTAAAAAACCTGCTTGATGACAACGACGGCTTTGCCTGCCAGTTCGTAAGCCGCAGCGGGGCGGACATGACCTTTGTCCTGCTGGCGCTGGAGAACAGCAAGCCCTCGGAGATGGAGCAGCTGATCTATGAGCAGATACGCCGCCACACCGCCCAGGCGTTTGAGCTGTTCGACATGCAGCTGTTTATGAACCTGCGCAAAGTATTCTCAACTTTGCCGGACATGGCGCAGGCGATGCAGCAGATCAAAAACGAGCCGGAATCGGAGGATACGGAAATTGTGCACAATCCCTCGCAGGATTTTTCCGGCAAACTCCGGGTTCTGATTACCGCTGTTAAGATGCGGCAGACCGAACAGGCGTGCGCGGTTGCGGACTCCCTGGTTGACGAACTGGTTGGCTATGGAATCGGCGGTACGGCGCACTTTCTGCACAACACCGCCTGCCTGCTCTGCGATGCGGTGTTCGACGCCGGCGTGTCAAAGCAGAAGCAGCAGGCCGCACAGACGCTTCTGTCCTGCCGGGACGGCCAGACGCTGCGCGACGGTATGCGCAGGCTGATCTTCGACTATGTGGAAACCGTCAAGAAGAATGCCCGCCGTTCGGACGACCTCATCATCAGCAAGGCCAAGCAGTATATCTCCGAGCACTGCCAAAACGACATTTCCTTAAACGATGTGGCGGACTATGTCTATCTTACGCCAGTATACCTCAGCCGCTTTTTCAAGCAGAAAACCGGGGAGAATTTTTCCTCCTACCTGGTCCGCATCCGCATGGACCGCGCCATCGGCCTGTTCCGCCAGGGCGGCTACAAGATCTATGAGGTGGCCCGTATGGTAGGGTATAAGAATGCCAAATACTTTGCCAAGCTGTTTAAAAATTACACCGGCTTTTCTCCGCGCGAGTTTTCCTATGCCATGCTGGATAAGCTCGCGAAATAATAGGTATGCCTTCTTGTCCCCCATCTTTTTGGATGGCAGGTACTCTCACACGTGGAGGGCAGATGTTCCCATGACGCGCGGTTGAGACGCTATTTATGTGACGGTTACTCCTGCGGAGTAAAAGTTGAAATCTTGTTATAAATATGATCTCCTAAATTTGGTTATTTTAACGTACAAGGATTCGCGGTATTTTTATCATTTTTGACAAAGTCAGCCGGATTTTTGCAGTAAGCGGCATAACAAAGTTAAAAAAATATTACAAAAGTTAAAATTATACCCTTTTTCATTTCGGGTGAATTGTGCTATACTATTAGTGTTGGCCGAATACATTTGTATAATGGTGACAAATGGGGTCTCATTTTTTTTGTTACTTATGTTCCATAAAGGGGTAACAAACAACTGGTTTTGCAAATTTTTTTGGGAGGTGGCTCAATTGGCTAACAGTACGTCGGTTACGCCAGGCGGCAACTTTGTCGTAAAGAAAAAGTCTTTTTGGCACACATTCAAAAAGTATTGGACGTTATTTGCCTTAACGCTTCCAATGGTGATCTATCTGTTTATTTTCAACTACTTACCTCTGGTCGGTATCCTGCTTGCCTTCAAGCGGTTCAATTACCGGCAGGGCTTCTTCGGCAGCCCATGGGTGGGATTTGACAACTTCAAATTCTTCTTCCAATCCCAGGACGCTTTCCGGATTGTGCGCAACACTCTGTGTTACAATGCGGTGTTCATCTTTTTAGGGATTGTCGTTTCCGTTATCATGGCTCTGCTGTTGTATGAGCTTTCCAACAAGATTGCAATTCGTCTGTATCAGACGACGATGTTCCTGCCCCATCTGTTATCCTGGGTTGTTGTGGCCTACATGGCTTACGCTTTCTTGAATCCGCGCGTTGGTATGTTGAACGTCTGGATGCGTGATTATCTGGGTATGAATCCAATTGACTGGTATAATACGCCGGGGCCGTGGATCTT
Source organism: uncultured Clostridia bacterium (assembly GCA_902478725.1). Taxonomy (GTDB): domain Bacteria; phylum Bacillota; class Clostridia; order HGM11514; family HGM11514; genus CABSMD01. Next base: position 22,124 of record CABSMD010000005.1, on the reverse strand, counting down.
CATCTTGCCAATTGCAAGCGTATGGAAAGGGGTCGGTATGAACGCCCTTGTCTACTACGCAAGCCTCATGGGAATCGATACCGAATACTTCGAAGCGGCGGCGATCGAGGGCGCAACCCGGCCGCAGATCACCCGCTACATAACATTGCCGTTTTTGTATCCCACGGTTACCATCCTTGCGATACTGGCAATCGGTAAGATTTTCAACGCAGACTTCGGTCTGTTCTATCAGCTGCCAATGGGATCTCCTATGGTTCTTTCCACGACGGACGTTATCGAGACCTATACCTTCCGAGCCTTGCAGGGCGGGGATATGGGCCTGTCGACCGCAGTCGGACTGGTGCAGTCGATCGTCGGCCTGATTCTGGTCGTGACGACCAACTGGGTCGTCAGTAAGGTCGACCCGGAAAGAGCGTTATACTAAATCAAATCTATTTGAAAGGTGGGAAATCTAAATGGCAGTTGTAACAAGAGCTTCTGAACGAGTCAGCAAGGTTATTATACATATTTTCTTCATACTGTTGTCCATTCTATTTATTGTCCCGTTGTGGTCCATTATCGCAATTTCCCTGATGTCGGATGCGGATATCACCAATCTGGGGTACCAGCTTTTGCCGACCAATCCGACGCTGGAGGCATATAAATTCATCTTTACCAGCTCGCCGCAGATTCTGAACTCGTATGTGGTCACGATCATCGTATCCTTCCTGGGTACCCTGATCTTCGTTATCATCGGTTCAATGTGTGCGTACGCGATCTCCCGTTCGGACTTCGCGTATAAAAGCAAGATCACCTTCTACATGTTCTTTACCATGCTGTTCGGCGGTGGTATGGTGCCGTCTTACATCCTGATTAAGACCTACCTGCACATGGGCGACACCATATGGGCGCTTATTTTGCCACTGTTAGGCAACGTCTGGTCGATTTTCCTGATGCGTACCTTCTTCCAGCAGTTGCCGAGCTCGATCATTGAATCCGCTACCATCGACGGTGCGAGCGAAATGAAGATCTACACCAAGATCATCCTGCCGCTCTCCACACCGGCTATTGCGACCATCGGCCTGCTGCGTTTGCTGGATTACTGGAACGCATGGTTCCAGGCAATGCTGTACATCGACGACGCGAGGCTGTATCCGTTGCAGTACCTGCTGCAATCGATGCTGCGTAACATGCAGGAGATCATGAAGAATCTGCAGGATACCGGTATGATTATCGATATGGGAAGCGTACCGATGGAAAGTATGCGTATGGCCATGGCGGTTATCGCTATCGGCCCGATCCTGTTGATCTTCCCGTTCTTCCAGCGGTATTTCGTACAGGGCCTCACAGTCGGTTCTGTAAAGGGATAAGATTTGATATTGGATGCAATCAAAAGAACCAGGCGTTTGCCTGGTTCTTTTTTATGCTTTTTTATTTGTCCTTTTTTATCCTGTGAGGCGGCAATCGCCTGGTTATTTTTCTGCGTAGAATTCGCTGACCGCCGCGAAAAAGGCGTCTATGTTTTCCCATTTCGACATAGGCGGGATATCACAGCCGGAGGAAATCACAAAATTTTTGTGCCCGGCGCATTTTTGAAGCAAGGCCAGCGTCGCACGGCGGATGGATTCCGGTGTGCCGTTTCTGAACTCACCGGCCGGGTCGATGTTCCCCATTATCACAATATCATCCGGCACTTTCTCAAGCATCTCGGCCATATCGATTGCGTTTCCAAAATGGTAGGCGGCCGCGCCGGACTGCAAGATCGAATCAATCAGCCGGATGGTATTGTTCCCGCAGTTGTGGTAAATCACAATGAAGTCGTCCCGCGTGACGGCGTTCACGATTTTTTGCATGTAGGGGGTGGCGAATTCCTCCATCAGCGCCGGGGACAGCAGCCCCGCCAGAGGCTCGGCAATCACGACGCCGTTCGCGCCGGTCTCCCGGTACCGTTTGATATAATTGATGATAAAGGTGGTTGCCTTAGCAAGCACGGTGTGCGCCATGTCGGGATCTTCGTAGCATTTAATCATAGCCTCGGACACGTCGATCAGCCTTCCCGCGAGCGAGAATGGTCCGATCACCCCCGCGAACACCGGCCGGTCGGTAATTTTTTGACACGCCTTTCCGATTGCGTCAACATACAGGCTGGTGCGGCCTGCTTCCACATCGGGCACCTCCAGTACCTGCGCATCGGCCAGGGTTTCTACAATATGGCCAACGACCGTGGGAACCTCATCATCCGACACCCTGGTCTGCGAGCCGAACGCCTCCGCTTCCACAGACAGATCCATCATGCTGACGGAGGCCGCACTGTCCGTTCGCTCGGCGACACGCTTCATCCCCTCCGCCTGCAGGTCGCTGTCGCTGATTAGCTCGCGCACGCTGACCCCCAGGAGTTGGATGGAGGGAAAGGACAGGATCGGCATCGCTTTTTTGAACGGCGCGTTCTTCCTGTCTTCAACCCATTGTTTCATATCCATAAAATCCACCGTCCCTTCATTTTCTTTATTATATAAAAAACGGGGGGGATTGTATTGTAAATTCTATCAATTCTTTGTGCAATAAGGCTTTTTCGCAAAACAATGGCGCTCAAACCCAACGGTTTGAGCGCCATTGTTGTTTAAAGATCGTCCGCGTCCTGCACCGGTTTTTCATGCGGGTCGTCAGGTTGTCCGGTATAGCTGCCCAGCGGGTCGGTCTTTTTCATCTCCGGCGTGGTATAGGCGCGTACTGTCGCCTCCGCGTCCGGCCTTTTCTTTTTTTGTTCCATCCGCATCACCTCGTACGGATAGTATCTGCCGGTCTTACAAAATTATGCAATCGATTGGGTAAAATGAAAGGTAACGCCTTGCGCACATTGCTCAAAAGCGCAGTCTTCGCCGTTGACCGTTACCTGCTTCGGCGCGGCTTCCGTGTGGAACAGCACGATATAGTTTTTATGCTTTGGCATTCCCTCATAGCTGCCCTCGGTTTTCAGCGAAAGCGCCAGACAACCGTTTTCGTTCGTGAACGAAATATCGGTCGTCGCGTACTCGCCGTCTAAGTAACGGTAGGTCTCCCCGTCGTCCTCATAGAGCGTGAAGCTGCCCTGCGGACCGTCGAAGATTTGCAGCGTAAGTGAATCCATCGGCTTTTCGCCGATAAAATCCATCTCCTCGCAAAGCGGGATGACCGCACCGGACTTTACATACAGCGGCCCGCCCTTGCCAGCGGGATAATCGGCCTGCAGGGTTTGTCCGCCGGACACCTTTTTGCCCGTCCAATAATCGTACCAAATTCCCTCCGGCAGATAGATTTCGTTTGTAAACGCGCCCACCAGGAAGCTTTCGCCGAACATGTACTGGTTGAGGCACTGGTCCGCCCCGTCGTAATCCGGAAAAGCCAGCGGCATGGCGCGCATGATCGGCATAGCGGTCGCCGAGGCGGTGTGCGCTGCCGAATAGATGTAGGGGAACAGCCGGTAGCGCAGGATGGCGTAATCGCGGAAAACCTGCTTGGTCTGCTTGTCAAGCAGCCACGGATGCCGCCAGTACGCCCAGGAGCAGACCTGTGACCACGACTGGAAGAAGCCGAAATGGATTCCCTCCGGCGTGACGATGTCCATGTCGCAGCTGGTGTTGGTGTGGCCGGACATACCATGGTTGAGCATCGAGACCAGCGGCCTTGCACCGCCGCCCGTGTCGCCCGCCCAGGTCGCGCTGTACTGCTGGATGCCGGTATAGCCGCCGGAACTGTAGACCATGGCGCGCTTGCCGGTATGCTTGGAAAATCCCTGGCTCATCTGCTTGTTGTACAGCGTGGGGTACATGTTGTGCATCTCCACGTCGGTCATCCCGTTGCCATACAGGCGGTCCGGGTGCGCGTTGATCTGGTAGGCTCCGTCCAGCTTGAAGGCGGACACGCCCTGGTCTACAAATTTTTTGAGGTGCTCAAACCATGGCTGGTTGGGGTCGGTGATCTGATCCATCCGCATCCCTCCGTGGCCAAAGGTCTGATCCTGCTCGAAATCGTCCGCGTATCGTTCAGGCACCTCGTCTCTGCTTTGTATCTTGTTGCCGAGCTGCTCCTCCTCATAATAGCTGAAATCATAGTCACAGCACAGCCACAGGCTGGTTTTAAAGCCCATCCGTTTGGCGGCGGACAAGAAGGTATACTGTCCCTGCCCGTCCCACGGCGGGATATAAAAGCGGTCATGGTGCCAGTCCTTTTGGATGGAAGCATCGTAGTAATGTTCCATCCAGCCCGGCTCGAGACCCAACACGTCGCAGGGGATCCCCTCGCGGCGGAAATTCAGGCCGTCGTCCATCATCTCGCGGGCGTTGGCCTGCTGGTTGCAGACAAAGGTGAGGCCGTAGGCCCAGGCCGGCAGCATAACCGGCTTGCCGGAAATCTCGGTGTAGGCGTCCAAAAGTTCTCCAAGCGAGTTGCCCGCGAAGAGGTAATAGTCCAGCGTGCCGCCGTCCGACCAGATATGTAAGTGTTCCTCCTGCTTGCAGCCGGCGTCGATGTAGTGCCGCCAGGTGGTGTTGATCAGCAGGCCCCAGCCCTTATCGCTCATCAGAAAGGGAATCGGCACATAGCAGCCGACGTTGACCACCCAGATTTTTTTCATGAATCCGTGCTTGTTCAGGCGGTCGCGGGTCACGTCCCCCATACCGTAGAGTTTTTCGCCCTGCTCCAGTCCAAAGGACAGGTCGAACCCTTCGCTTGTACTTTGGGGGTCTGCCGTGTTTTGCAGCAGCGTCCCGCCGTCCTTCCCGGCCAGGCTGACACGGCCGGTTTTTTTATCCGCCGTAAGTGTGGCGCAGGATGTTGTCAGAACAACGGCTTCTTTGTCCTCGCGTGTTTCACAGGAAGCCTCTCCGTCCGGCTCATGCAGGACACCGTAGCGGTTTAAGGCAGGTTCAGTAAAGCCGCCCTGCTGCGAGAAACGGACGCGGAAGATGTCCGCGCGCAGGCAGTCGATCTGCAAGGTTCCTTGTTGTATTGGAATATTCATGCGTTTCCCTCCTTTTTAATCTATCTGATTATAGCCGCTTTTCCGCCCATTTGTCAACCCATGTTTTTGGAAAGAAAAACCCTGTGGCGCCCTTACCGGTTTCTGTTAAGGCGGAAAAGGGCAAAAAACCAGCCTTTGCTCCCTCGCAAAGGCTGGTTATGCGACCGATGTATTCTACTGGTAGAAGCCACAATCGGCGAAGTAGACGGTAATGTTATCGGTGGTATTGCTGTCGATCACAATTTTAAAGTCATTGACGCCGGTAATGTCCACATCCAGCGACAGAGGCTTCGATTTTTTATTAATGCTGGGTGAGGAGTAGATCGTTTTCCCATCCCCCTGGATTTCAAAGCTGCTTGTTTTGACCGCCGTTTCCCCGAACTTGACATAGACCGTACCCTTAAACCGTTTGTATTTCCCATTCAGCAGCGTTTCGAAGGTACCGGGATGGTAGGTAGTGAACATAGCGGAACCGTATACATTATCGTAATTATCCTTTGGGTTATCAGTCAGTATTTTGAACTGGGTAGCTCCAATGTTGACCGCATCCTCCATCCGTAGGGAAGGGCGTGCGAGCAGGCCGTCGGCATTTCCGATATAGACGGTGTTGGTGTCGCCATCCCAGGTTACGGCCTCACCCAATGCCTCTGCCACTGCACGCACCGGCAGGTAGGTGGTCCCGTTGATGACAAAGGGATCGACGATAGTACCATTCGGGTCGCGCGGCGTGATCTTTTCCCCATCGACCACAAGCTTGATTCCATCGTATTCCACTTCAACCCAGTCGGTGTAGGCCAGCGCAGACCCAACCCCGGCGGCTAGTACGGCACAGCACAAAAACCCCGCCACAAAGCCTCTACATCCTTTTAGCATCCTGTATTCCCCCTCAATTTAATATTTTTACAATATTATACAATATAGGGACAGAATTTACAAGACACAATTTTATTTTGCGTCCGCGTAGATTTTGCGGATCACGTCCTCGATCCCGGCCTCGTCAAAGCTGATGTCCCGGATGGGGGCGGAAAGCTGGGAGATGATATCGCCGGCGCAGGTTCTGCTCTTTTCAAACTCGATCCAGACACGCGCCTGTTCCTGCCTGACCACGGCGGCGTTTTTGATATGCAGGTCTTCGGCGGGTGGCTCCAGAAAATCGACGAGGATGGTCCTGGTCGGCGCCAAACGATCCATCAACGCACCCAGTGGGCCGTCTTCAATGATGAGTCCTTTATTAATGATGATGACGCGGTTGCAGAGCTGTTCGATATCATCCAGATCGTGCGTGGTGAGGATGATCGTCGTGCGGTAATTTTCGTTGATTTCGCGGATGAACTTACGCACCGCGTATTTAACGTCCACGTCCAGCCCGATGGTTGGCTCGTCCAGAAAGATGACGGGAGGCGAATGGAGCACCGCCGCCGCGAGATCGCCGCGCATTCGCTGTCCGAGCGAGAGCTGGCGCACCGGCGTATCGGCCAGCTCGCCGATGCCCAAGATATCGTCCAGCTTTTTCAGGTTCTGCCGGTACAACTCGTCCGATACGTCATAGATGCGCTTGAGCAGCTCGAAGGATTCCCCCAACCGCAGATCCCAGTATAGCTGGGAACGCTGCCCAAATACCACGCCGAGCCGTTTTACCACCTGCTTGCGGTGGGTGTGCGGCGACAGCCCACCGATGGTCACGCTGCCGCTGGTCGGCTGGAGGATGCCGGACATCATCTTCACCGTTGTGCTTTTTCCCGCGCCGTTTGGGCCGATATAGCCGACGATCTCGCCCTCGCCGATGGTGAAGCTCACGCCGTTGACGGCCTTGACCACCGTTTTTTCACTCCGGACGACATTCTTCAGCGCGCCCAAAAGCCCGCTTTCTTTTTTGGTCACGATAAATTCCTTTTTCAAGTCCCTCACTTCGATCATTGCCATGCGTTTCCCCTCCCATATCCTTACGAGCCTGCGCTGGAATAGCGCTTGAGGCCATAGTGAAATACCACGTAGGCGACGGCGAACAGCGCCGCGCCGGTCAGCAGGGAGCCGAGCCACAGCCCGCCGGGGAGCAAAAAGGCCGTCTGCTTGCCCAAAAACTCCGACGCCGGGTAAAAGCTGATGAACCCAAGCGGCAGGACAAAGGTAAAGATGGCCTGCAGCGCGCGCGGATAGATGGACAGCGGATACTGCGAGGTATAGGAGAACAGTTTCATGTTGAGATCCTCCATACTGTTGGCCCCCTGCGCGTAGAGTGGAATCGAGCCGCAGCCCAGAAACACCGCTCCCCGGATTAGCACCGCGCCCGCCACGGCGGCCAGCAGCTTGATGATGTTAAACGGGTCGGGAGAAAAGCCGGTCAGTTGGCAGCCCCAGATAAGCACAGCCAGCCCGGGCAGGAAATCGGTAATCCCAATCAGGTTGAAATCGTGCAGGCAAAACTGGAAGAATACGTTTAAAGGGCGAACCAAAAGGCGGTCGAATTCTCCCTCCAGCGCCATCCATTTGATATACCAGGTCTGGATGAACAACATCACGCTGATGCCGTGGCTCACAGAGGCGATGCCGAGCAGGAAGGCCAGCTCCGCGAAGCTCCAGCCGCCGAGGCTTCCGAAATTTTGCACGGTGAAGTAGATGGTGAGCACCCCCACCAGCACCTGCATCGGATTCGTGATCAGCCAGCCGGCCAGAAAGGCCGGGTATTCCATCTGGGCCTGGATGGCCAGCCGCAGGTAATGCCACCCTATGCCCCAATAGTACCGGAGTCTGCCAAACACAGTAACCCCTCCTTTGCCTGCATATAATAGACCTATCCTCCCTGCACGATCACGTTGCGGAACGCGCGCCTTTGCAGGCCGTAAAAGGCCAGAAACAACACACCGGTCCACACCAGCTGCACCAGGAGCGCGAAATAACACTCTTCCACCGGCGTTTTGCCGATATAAATGCTGACCGGCATCTGATAGATGTAAACAAAGGGCAGGTACCGCAGGATCTGCTGAAAACCTGCCGGGAAAAACCACAGCGGGATGAAGCAGCCCGCCAGAAAACCGACGATCTGGGATTTCAAAAACGCCAGCGGCCCCAGATCGATCACCCAGAAGTTGAACAAGGCCACGATCGCGCTGATCAGCCAGAGCAGCAAAAAGCCCAGCACCGCGCTTGCCAGAAACATCCCAAACGCCGGCAAAGAGACGGGTACGGGCGCGCCGAACAGCAGCGCGGCAACCACGAATACCGGAATGAACCGGAACACCATGCTAAACAGCGCATCCGCTACATCCTGTGCGAAGTGCATCCCCATGACGCTGACCGGCTTTAAAAAGTCCAGCGCGACATTCCCCTTGCGGATACTGTTGTGCAGCCGGTTATCCACCCCTGTGCTGTAAAACAGCGACAGCAGCAGCGAAACAATGGCATAGTCCACCATCTGGTGCAGCGAGGCGCCGGCGACCGTGCCGGAGCCGCCATATGCCGCCTTCCAGAAGAAAACGGAGGAGACCAGCAGGATGATCTGTACGAAAAGGTTGGTGATCAGTTCATAGCGGTATGCCAGTGCTACCAGCCATTTTGTTTTGATGAAGTAAAGGTATGCCTTCATAGCGCCACCCCCAATCGTTACGCCGGGCGGGGCTGTCTAAGCCTCCGCCTGGCATTGGTTGCCCGCGATTCTCTTTACCAGATGCCGATCAGATGCTGCATGGCAAGGCTGACAACCGCGATTCCGATCCAGCAGCACAATCCCATGAAAATGGGCTTGCCGCCCGATTTGACCAGCTTCACGATGTTCGTATTGAGGCCGATGGCGGCCATCGCCATAACGATGAAAAATTTGGACAGCTCCTTAAAGGGCTTGAAAAACGCCACGTCAACGCCGGCCATGACCGAAACGGTGGTGATAACCGACGCGAGCACGAAAAACAGGATGAAAAAGGGGAATACGCTTTTGAGGCTGAACCTGCTTCCTTCCCCGCCGCCCTGCTTTTTCAGCTTTGCGGTACGGTAAAACGCCAGCACGAGCGTGATCGGGATGATCGCCAGCGTCCGCGTCAGCTTTACGATGGTCGCCGCGTCCAGCGTGTTGGCGCCGGGGTGCAGCCCATCCCACGCGGCGGCGGCTGCCGTTACCGAGGAGGTGTCGTTGACCGCCGTACCCGCGAACAACCCAAAGCCCTCGTTGGAGAGCCCTAAGAAGCCGCCCAGGGTCGGGAAGATCAGGGCCGCGATTACATTAAACAGGAAGATAACCGAAATCGACTGGGCGATCTCCTCGTCGTTCGCACCGATCACAGGCGCGGTCGCGGCGATGGCCGAGCCGCCGCAGATGGATGAACCCACGCCGATGAGGGTGGAGATGTTCGCCGGCATCTTCATCAGCTTATATAAAAGGAAAGAAAGCAGCAGCGAGGTAGCGATTGTGGACAGGATGATCGGCAGCGACTGCGCCCCTACCTTTGCGATTTCGGACAGGTTCAGACCAAAGCCGAGCAGGATGACGGCATACTGTAAAATCTTTTTGGAGGTAAACTGGATCCCCGTCTGAAACGAGGCCTTATCCTTCCAAAACAGCGTGATCAGCATGCCGGCCAATATGGCAAAGACCGGACCGCCGACCACCGGCAGCAATTTCCCCAAAAACCAGCACGGAAGCGCAATCACCAGGCATAACAGCAATCCCCGGACGTTCTTTTTCAGCCAATTCATTTGACTTCCCCCTTATGATTCCATAGAATCTTTTTATTCTATAATAGTTTAGGGATAAAGTCAATAACAAAAAGTATGCGCCGCACATGAATTTTCTTTTTTGCCGTATTTGCGATATGGTGTTCCTTTCTTGCCCATTTGTTCACTTCCTTGTCGTTTCCATTCTACTAAAAAAGTAGGCACCCTCACTTTTGAGAGTGTCTACTTTCGTTTTACAGGTGCATAGCCCAATAAGACGCAGGTATTTTTAGATAGCTGTGATTTTTTATAACAACCCAAAATGGGGGCTTTCAAAAATAGATTCGATCCAGCATAGGCAAAAGGGATGTCCGGCCGGGTCAAGCATGACTCTCCAGCCATCCGAAAATTGCTTCTCCGCGAGTGTGGCTCCACAACGCACGGCATACTCCACCGCCTTTTCCAAATCATTCACGGCGAGGTCTAAATGCGCCATTTGCTGCTGCTCTTTTGGCTCCTCCGGCCAGACAGGAGGGATATACGCGGGATTGCGCTGAAACGTTATGCCGGGATACATCCCCTGCACTGTTCCCGGGGCGCCGATGCAGGCGAATTCCTCATTATGAAATGGTATTTCCCACTTGAGCAGCGCCGCATAAAACCTGGCCAGCTCATACGGGTCTTTGCAATCCAACGTAAAGGAGTACATTTTGATTTTCAGTTGATCCATAACGCCCTCCAGATAAGTTTTTTATTTATTATGCTAGTTTATTCAATCCAACCTCATGTATAAGAGTGGGTAAGGATTTCCCTGCCCGTCATGATCCGTTCTTTTATAGACTTGAAACCCCATGTGTTCATAAAAACCTCTGGCAGATGGATTTTGCTCATTCACAGTCAACTCATTGATGGAATATGTTTCGATTCCATATCTAATCAGCTTTCTCCCGAACCCTTTCCCTCTTTCTTCGCTCGAAATGAACAGCATTTCAAGCTTTTGTCCATCTATCCCCATAAAGGCAATAGGAAATCCGTTTTCGTTCTCCGCGATAATCAGATGAGGTATCTCCTTTAACGCTTGTGGAACATATTTCTTAATGTTTTCTATTTCGCTGTCTGACAAAAACAGATGCGTCGCTCTTACGGATTTATCCCATATTTCCAATAGCTGTTGTATCCGTAATAGAGTTCTGTCTTGAACTTCAAGTATCCTCATATTTCCTCCTTTGGGCACTGAAATGTTGGCTTTTACAGAAAAGTTTGAGTATTTACATGTAAAAATTCTTTAGTAAATATATGGATTTGTACTGATTTCTATTTTTTATACTCCCGCGGCGGCTTTCCGTAATGCCTCCGAAAACAGGTGGAAAAATGGGAGGGGTTTTTAAACCCCGTCCGGTAGGCGATCTCCTCCATGGAAAGGTCGGAGCCAAGTAGCGAGGTGGCCACCGACAGGCGGTATTCCTGCAGGTATTGGAAAATGGTTCTGCCGGTCTCCTGCTTGAAGCAGCGGTTGAGGTAATAGGGATGGTAGGAAAAGTGATCCGCCAGCGTCTGGTAACTGATCTCCTCAAAATAGTGCATGTGAAGGAAATCCAGCAAATCCTGCACCGGCTTTGAGGTCACCTGAGACGCCTGATCCAACGTCCGGGCCACATCGATGAATACGCTTTTGAGTATGGTGGACGCGCTGTCCCGCCACAGCTTGGGCTGCAAGCGGTATTCCTGCAGCATATTGAGCAGCTTTGGCAGAATGCTCTCCATCTTTTGCAGATAGATGACCTCTGAAAAGAAGGGATGCATCAAGGTACGCTGTGCCTTTTCCTCCAGGAACGTGTCTTCCATGGCGTTTAGGATCATTTCCTCATTGTGCCGGTATTCCTGGGTAAAGTCGAAGGACACGGTGAACAGCTCCAGGGTAACCGTATGCGCAAAATCAAACCGGTAGCATACCCCCGGCGGGATGATGAGAAGCGTGCCCGGTGTGAGGGGCCTGCTCTCGGCACGGTGCAGCAGGATGGAACCCGCCCCGCTGACGATATAGAAAAGCCGCGCGTCGTAAACTTTGGACGACAGCGTGTTGTGGCAGGGGTGCGGGTGCAGTGACACGGTTCTGATAAAGGGCTGTACCACGTCGAATTTCATCGGTTCGTTCCTCCTGTAACGCCCCGCCCGGATGGACGGGGCGCTTGTACGAAGCTTGCTTTCTCCATGTCAAAATTATATCACAGATAAGGCTTGCAAGTCAACGAGCTATTGTGCCCGGCAGAACCGCCGCCATTGCAGGAAGGCAGGGATGCATAAGACAACCGCGGCCGCTGTGCAGACCAGCCAGGAACAGACGGTTGGGCCCCAGCCGAAGGCGTCCGCCAAAAAGCCGAATACCCCGGTCGACACTGCCGAGCCGAGATAGACGGTCGCGTTCAAAATCCCGCCCACCGCGGCGGATTTGCCATAGGCCCCAAACCGAACCGGCGCAAGGGTAATCGTCATTGTGTTTGCGGCGTGAACCGCGGTGGTGATGACCGCCAGCAGCAGGACGCTTGTGTAGATGCTGATCCGTCCGATCCCCAGCAGGCCGAAAAGCGGCAGCAGAGTAAAGGCGTAAAAGAGGGCGGCGGTCTTAACCTCATCCTTGGTGAACCGTTTATAGACAAATGAGCTTGCATAGGTACCGGTCAGATTGACTACCGGCAGCAGGATGGTCAACAGCAGGGAGAACGAGGCCGGCACGGTGTACGCCTCGGCCAGCATGGTCGGTACCCAGGTCACTACGCCGTCCTTGAGCATACCGGAGATGGCGACGGGGAAGAGCAGCATCAAAAGCCCGGAGGTCAGTAACAGCCCGCCCAGTGATCGGGGTTCGCGGCTTGTGCCGGTTTCTGTGGTGCTGGGCGGCGGGCCGCCGGCCTCCTGCTTTGCTATGGCGGGCTGGATGGGAAGTGTTTTTCGGACGAGCCCCGTGCCGATCACCCAGACGGCGCCCGCAAAGGCAAGCGCGGCCGCACCCATGAAAAACACCCCGTTCCAGGGATGCCGCCTAAGTACAAGCAGGGAAAAGGCATAGGCCATCACCGTGCCCGCGGGGGTGCAGGTGTTGATGTGGATGCAGGATTTGTAGCGATATTCCTCCGGAAGTACGCGGGAGAACAGGAACAGTACCGGCGTCCACAGCATCGACTGCGCAAACCCGTTGACTCCCCACACGGCGGCCATTGCCGGATAGGAACGCAAAAACCCCATCGTAAGGTTGGAAAGTGCGGACAGAATAAGCCCCGCCGTGACCATCCGGTACGGCGAGAGGCGGTCGCCCAGGATGCCGTTGATCAGCTGTCCTGCGCCGTATGTAAAAAAGGCAACCGAGCCGATCAAGCCCGCCTGCGTTTTGGTGAACACGCCGTCGAGCACCATTCCCGCCAGCGCCGCCGCATAATTGAGCCGAGCGATATAGGAAAAGCTGTACATCAGCCAGCACAGGGCGAACAGCAGGACGCTGGCCTGTTCAGTCGATAACCGTTTTTTCATCCTTATCCCCCCGAATGACGTGGATTGCGTTCTGTGTATACCTCTCGTACAGCTCGTCAGAAAGATTGCTGTCGGTGATGACGATATGGCCCTCCTCCATTGCATGGGCGCGGATGAGCGCCGAGGTTTCAAATTTGGAGCTGTCCGCCAGAAAAATGGCCTGGTCGGCGATTTTGATATAGGCGTTTTGGGCGGCGACAAGCTCCATCCGGTAATCGCTGAACCCGTTTTCCAACGAGAGCGCCGCCGGGCATAGAAACGCCTTTCCAACATGGAACCGGTGGATAAATTCCTCCGCCAACGGGCCGCAGAGCGCGTATTCGTCCCGCTGGTAAACCCCGCCGGGCAGGATGATTTCCATCCCGGGCGCGTCGGCAAGCACGTTAAAAATAGCCATTGAATGGGTCAGGATGGTCAGGCGGCGGAAGCGTTCCTTTAAAATTGGCGCCATCTCCAGCGAGGTGGTACCGCAGTCGAGCGCGATGATGTCCTCCTCGCGGATCATGGAGGCGGCTGTAGCGGCAATCATCCGCTTTTCCCGGCTCTGTTCCTCCCGCCTCTGTCCGAACGGGCGGAACTCGGTCCGCCGCTGCGGCCGCGCCGCGCCGCCGTGCACCCGCCGCAGCGTGCCCTTTGTCTCCAAAAAAAAGAGGTCGCGCCGCACCGTCTCCAGCGATACCCCGAACAGCTCGGTCAGCTCGGAGGCCTTGACGATCCCCTTCTCCTGAATCAATTCTTCGATTTTTTGATACCGTTCCTCTGCTAACATACAATACACCTCACAAAAGCAATAATTCACATAATAAACCACATAAACACATAATAAACCACATTTCTGAATTTGTCAATAAAATTCGGCTTATTTTTTTCCGAAGATGAAATACTAATTGACAGCGGGCGGAAATAGCGGTTGCAGACCCCTCTTTTTTGTGATAAAATGTAAACGGTATTTGGTTAAATTGGAGAAAAAAGAGGGGATTGCCATGGCGAACCTGCGGGAAAAGCTGTTGTTTGTGAAAAAGACGCTGCAAGGCTGCGGCCGCGTCCTGCTCGCCTATTCCGGCGGGGTGGACAGCAACCTGCTTGCCTACCTCGCGCATGAGACACTGGGGGAGGAGGCCCTGGCCGTGACCGTCTGTTCTCCCGTTTTTTCCGAACGGGAGCGCACCGACGCCGAACGGTTTGCCGTCCAGATCGGCATCCCTCATGTTATGGTGGATTTTGATGTGTTTGCGGTGGATGGGTTTGCCCAAAATCCGCCCGATCGCTGCTACCATTGTAAAAAGGCGCTGCTGCAAACACTGCTGGACATGGCCGCTGAACGGGAGATCCCGTATGTGATAGAGGCGTCCAACCTCGACGATGAGTCGGATTACCGGCCTGGCCTTCGCGCCATAGAGGAGCTGGGTATTGTAAGCCCGCTGCGAAAGGCGGGGTTGACCAAGCGGGAGATCCGGGAGCTGTCGGCCTCCTTCGGGTTGCCAAGTGCGGATAAGCCGTCGCTGGCCTGTCTGGCGACGCGGTTTCCCTATGGGGAGACCCTCACGCCGGAGGCTTTGCGCCGTGTGGAACGCGCGGAGGCGTTTTTGCTGCGCCTGGGGTTCGGCCAGTTTCGGGTGCGCTGCCATGGGGATGTGGCGCGGATCGAGGTGCCCTTGTGCGACACCGATAAGCTGCTGCTTGACCGCAAGATGATTGCCGCACAGTTGAAAAAATATGGATTTTCTTACATATCCCTTGACCTGGAGGGCTTCCGCAGCGGAAGTATGAATAAGGGAATGCGAAGCATTACCAAGGGAATGTAGGCATTACCAAGGGAATGTAGGCATTACCAAGGGAATACGTAAGTATTACCAAGGGGATGTGAGCGTCACCAAGGGAATGCGAAGCATCCCAAGAAACGTCAGATAAGGAGAAAAGGAATGCTTTTTAACTCGTTTCAATTCCTGGTTTTTATAGCGATTGTCATACCAGCGTATTTTTTGTTGCCGCAAAAATTCCGCTGGGTCTTTTTGCTCGCCGCCAGCTACTATTTTTACATGAGCTGGAATGTCGTCTATATCCTGCTGCTGTTCGCTTCGACGCTGGTGAACTATCTCATCGCGCGGCGGATGAACCGGGTGGAGGCGAAGCGCGGGCGGCTGGCGCTTTTGTGGCTGAGCGTTGCGCTGAGCTTCGGGACGCTGTTTTTGTTTAAATATTACGACTTTACCGTCGGATTGCTGGGCGGCCTGCTGTCGCGGGTCGGGATCGAGGCTGTGCTGCCGAAGTTCAACCTGTTGCTGCCGGTGGGAATTTCATTTTATACCTTCCAGATCGTCAGCTATGTGATCGATGTGTATTACCGCCGAACAGAGATCGAACGCAATTTTGGGAAATTCGCGCTGTATGTCTCGTTTTTCCCCCAGCTTGTGGCGGGGCCGATTGAGAGGGCGGATAACCTTCTGCCGCAGTTTTCCAAAAGGCACAGATTCCATTGGGTTACCTTCCAGGCGAGCCTGTACCGGATATTCTGGGGCTATTTTAAAAAGATGGTGGTGGCCGACCGGCTCGCGGTGCTGGTCAACACCGTGTATGCCGCACCGGGAGAGTACAACGGCTGGGTGCTGGCCATTGCAACCGTCTTTTTCGCGGTGCAGATTTATTGCGATTTTTCCGGCTACTGCGATATCGCCATCGGGGTGGCGCGGATCATGGGCTTCCGGCTGATGAAGAACTTTGATAACCCCTATTTTGCCACCTCGATCCAGAATTTCTGGGACCGCTGGCACATCTCGCTGTCCACCTGGCTGCGGGATTATGTCTATATTCCGTTGGGGGGCAACCGGGTCGGCCGTGCGCGCTATATTTTTAATGTTATGGTAACCTTTATCGCAAGCGGCGTGTGGCACGGCGCGGGGATCAACTTCATCCTCTGGGGGGCGGCGCACGGCGTGATGGTCACGGCGGAAAAGCTGTACCGCAACCGGCGGCGTACCATCCTGCCCAGACGGCTGCGCGAAAGCGGACTGTACCGTCTGTTTTGTATCCTGCTCACCTTCGCGCTGGTGAACCTCGCGTGGGTGTTCTTCCGGGCGCAGACGACGGGGGAGGCCTTCCACATTATCGGGAGCTTTTTTACCCTGCGCTTGTCCGATCTGTACCTGTTGCTGTTCGATGCGGAAAGCAGCCTCTATCTGCTTGGCTTAAACCGCGTCGAGGTATGGTTCGCGGTGCTCTCGTCGGTGCTGTTGTTCGTGGTCGAGCGCAGACAGTCACACCGAAACCTGACATTACGCCTGGTGCGCGAGCCGGCGGCCGCGCGGTGCGTGGTCTGTGTGGCGATGCTTGCGGCGGTGCTGCTGTTTGGGATGTATGGAGAGAACACCGTTAACCAATTCATCTATTTTCAATTTTGAGGAGTCGTTGCATGAAACGTAGATTGTGGATTTTGACCGGCCTTGTTTGTTTTTTTGTGCTGTTCGCACTGGTGTTCGGCTGGCTGAGCCGGATTGTGCCGTTTGTCGACCAGCGGCAAAAGGCGGTCTGGGAGGATATCTATCAGAATAAAAACCAGATTGCCTACGCCTTTTTGGGCAGCTCCCACGTCTATTGCGGGATCGACCCGTCCGTGGTGGAGGAAATGACCGGAAAACGCGCGGTGCTGGTAAGCTCCGGCGTGCAGAGCCTGACCGAGACCTACTACAATTTTGCCGAGCTGCTCAAATACCAGACGCCCGAGCTGGTGTTTATCGACCTGTACGCCGCCTACCGTGATTTTTCGGTGCCCGGCCCCGGCCAGGATAAAAAACCGGATGTGAATTACACAAACATCGACTGTATGCGCCTGTCATGGAATAAAATAAGGATGGCGCGGGAGGTGTTTCCGGACACCTTTTTGCCCTACGCGCTGTTTCCCCTTCTGCGGGAGCACAGCAACTGGAGCAACCTGCCAAACGTCGACCAGAATATCCGGTTTGAGACGGAACCGCCCATCTATGGCAAGGGATTTTCGGGGCTCGACACGGTTGTTTCCGACGAGCAGTACCAGGGGTATCTGGACATGGCGGAAAACCGGGAGCCGTTTGCCGTCCGCCCGGCCGACCGCGACGCGCTGAAACGGATTGTAACCCTCGCGGACAAACGCGGGGTGGAGGTTCGCTTTATCATGATCCCGTGGCTGGCGGAGTTTACCCAAAAAATCAACTACCCATCGGTGGTGGAGGCGGTCAACGCTTGCCTCGCCCCGGAGAAAATGGTGGATTTTCAGGGCGCGCCCTACCGGGAGATGGGGCTGTCGCGGGATACCTTCATTGCCGACAAGGTGTCGGATAACCAGCACCTCAATACCGAGGGGGCAAGAATTTTTACCGAATACCTCGTGCGGCGGGAAATCAAGGGGGAGTAACATTTGACACAGCAAATAAAAGCCGGGCAGACAGGCCCAGCGGAGCAGGATAGCAACGAAATCTATTTTGACAACAGCGCAACCACCCGGCCTTACCAGGAGGTTTGCCGCGTGGTTGCCGATACCATGTATGGCGAGTACGGCAACGCCTCCTCCCTGCACCGGCGGGGACTGCGCGCCGAACGGATTTTACAGGGCGCGCGGGAGACGCTCGCGGGCGCCCTGTCCGCGCGGACGGATGAGATTACTTTCACCTCCGGCGGAACCGAATCCGCCAACCTCGCTATCTTTGGCGTGACCGCCGCCGTACGGGGGCGGCATGTCGTGACCACCCCGATCGAGCACCCTTGTGTGCGCAACCCGTTTTTGCAGCTGGAGAAGAACGGATATGAGGTCACCTGGCTGCGGGTGGATGAAAACGGCTTTGCCGACCTGGCCCATCTGGAGCGTTCCCTGCGGGAGGACACCGCGCTGGTGAGCGTGATGCATGTCAACAACGAGGTGGGTTCGGTCGCGCCGTTGGAGGAGATAGCCCGCCTGGTGCGGCGGAAAAGCCCGCGCGCCGTGCTGATGGCGGATGCGGTGCAGTCGTTCGGCAAGCTGCCGCTTCGCGCGGACTGGTGCGACGTGCTCACGATGAGTGCGCATAAGATCCACGGACCGAAGGGGGTTGGGGCGTTGTATCTCAAAAAAGGGACCCGCTTCCGCCCGACCCTGTTCGGCGGCGGGCAGGAGAACAATCTGCGCCCCGGCACCGAGAACATCCCGGCCATCGCCGGCTTTGCCGAGGCGGTGCGCCTGACGTTTGCCGGGCGGGAGGAAAAAATGCGCCATGTCGCGGCTGTGAAAGACTATCTGGCGGAGGGGATCGTCAAAACCATCCCCGACACAGTCATTAATAACCAAGCGTTTGATAAGAGCGCGCCCCATATCCTAAACGTGTCGTTTCTGGGGGTGCGATCGGAAACGCTGCTGCATTTTTTGGAGGAGCGCGGGATTTTCGTCTCAAGCGGTTCGGCCTGCTCGTCCAACAAGCCGGAGCTCAGCCATGTGCTGCTGGCGATGGGATGTGAGAAAAACCGGATCGACAGCGCCATCCGCTTCAGCTTTTGTGCGGACAATACCATAGAAGAGGCCGGCCGCTGCCTCGCGGTGCTGCGCGAGGTGGTGCCGCAGATCAGAAAAACTGTACGTTACAGAGGACAGCGTTGAGGCCGGTGGGACAAACGACGGCGTCTATTTCAGCCTTCGGGCAAGAAATGGAGGAAATGCCTGTCTGGCCGCCATCATTGCGCGGTTGGGTTGCGAAAGGAAAACAAAGAGATACGGTTAGGGAGAAGGATTTTATATGAAGGAACTGATATTGGTCAAAACCGGGGAGATCATTTTAAAGGGGCTCAACCGTCCCATTTTTGAGGATATGCTGTTAAAAAACATCAAATACCGTCTGCGGGATTTGGGCAAGACCCGCCTGCGTAAAGCGCAGGCGGCGATCTATGTCGAGGTGGAGAACGGCGACATCGACCAAATGTGCCGCCGCCTGCAATGTGTGTTCGGCATCGTTTCGATCAGCCGCGTCGCCTGCTGTGAGAAGGAGATGGACGCCATCCGCTGCCTTGCGCTTGAGCAGGTGCGCCTGTCCGGCGCGGGGAGCTTTAAGGTGGAGTCCAAGCGGAGCGACAAGCGGTTCCCCTTGAACTCCCCCCAGATCAGTGCGGACGTTGGGGGATATGTGTTTGAAAACCTGCCCGGTATCCGTGTGGACGTGCATCATCCGGATGTGACCCTGCGCGTCGAGGTGCGCGACACGGAGTGCTATGTGTATTGTCAGAAACTGCCCGGCGCGGGCGGGATGCCGACCGGGACGAACGGGCGGGGCACGCTCCTGCTCTCCGGCGGGATCGACAGCCCTGTGGCGGGCTACATGGTCGCCAAGCGCGGCGTGGCGTTGAACGCGGTGCATTTTCACAGCTATCCCTACACTAGCGAACGGGCGCGGGATAAGGTGATTGCGCTGGCGCGCCTGCTCTCGCGCTATTGCGGCACGATCGAATTGTACGTCGTCCCGTTTACGGAGTGCCAGCTTGCCATCAACGAAAACTGCCCGGCGGATGAGGGGACGATCATCATGCGCCGGATGATGGCGCGTATCGCTCAAAGAATTGCGGAAAAGACCGGCTCGCAGGCGCTGATTACAGGCGAGAGCCTGGGGCAGGTCGCCAGCCAGACGATCGACAGCCTTGCCGTCACCAACGCGGGACTGTCTCTGCCGGTGTTCCGGCCGCTGATCGGGATGGATAAGGATGAGATCGTCTCGATTGCCCGAAAGATCGATACCTTTGAAACCTCCATCCAGCCGTATGAGGACTGCTGTACCGTGTTTGTCGCCAAGCATCCCAAAACCAAGCCGGTGCTGGCTGATATCGAACAGTCGGAACAGGCGCTGGATTGGGACAGATTGATCACCGAGGCGGCCGACCGGGCCGAGCTTGTTACCGTGCGGTTTCAGGATGGGCAGTCCACCGCGTTATAAGGGGAGGTATTGGAAATGAGATGGATCAAACGGCTTCCGTTTGTTGGAATATTGGCTTTTTATCTGTTTCCTCTGCTGATCCGGGATACCGGTTCGGCAATGCTGATTCTGCTGGTCGCAATGCCGGCGGCCTGTTTTGCCTGTTCGCTGGTATATGGCCTGCTTTACCGTGCCTTTTGGCTGTTCCCGGTGCTGGCGGCTGTTTTGTTTGTGCCCACCATTTTTCTGTATTATAACAGTTCCGCGTGGGTGTATGCGCCCATTTACGGTGTTGTCGCTTTGATTGGTGCCTGGGTCGGCCGGATGATTTCAAAAAGCACCGGCTAGGCCCATAAGAAAGCGGTAAGCAAATCAAAAACCACATGGAGGTAACCTTTATGAATGCTGAAATTGTTGCAGTGGGAACCGAACTGCTGCTTGGAAATATCTTAAACACCAACGCGCAATACCTGTCCTGCGCCCTGTCCGAGCTTGGGATCGATGTGTATTACCAGAGCGTGGTGGGGGATAACCCCGCGCGGCTGGCCTCCGCCGTCGAGCTGTCGCTGTCACGGGCGGACATGGTGGTGATTACCGGCGGTCTGGGGCCGACCCAGGACGACCTGACCAAGGAGACGGTTGCGCAGTTTATGGAGAAAAAACTGATCCTTCACCAGCCGAGCCTGGATAAAATGAAGGAGTATTTTGCCGCCATCGGGCGGGAGATGACCCCGAACAACGAAAAGCAGGCCATGCTCCCCGAAAACGCGGTGGTGCTGCCAAACGACTGCGGTACCGCGCCGGGGTGCATCCTGGAGAAGGACGGGAAGACCGCCATACTGCTGCCCGGCCCGCCGGTCGAGATGGAGACGATGTATCAAAACTACGTCCGCCCGTATCTGGCGGAGCGCGCCGACTCGACGATCCGTTCGCGCACATTGCGGCTGTTCGGGATCGGTGAATCCAAGGCGGAGTCTATGATACAGGATTTGATGGAGCAGAGCCAAAACCCGACCGTCGCGCCCTATGCCAAGCTGTGCGAGGTGCACCTGCGCCTGACCGCCAAGGCGGAAGATCAAAAGCGGGCGGAGGAGATGTTGGACACGCTGGAGGGGCAGGTGCGTGAAATTTTAGGGGAATACGTCTACGGCTATGACGGGGACGATCTGCAAACCGTTGCCTGCCGCCTGCTGCGGGAGAAGGGGCTGACGGTTTCGTTTGCCGAGTCCTGCACCGGCGGCCTGCTTGCGAAAATGCTGACCGATGTGGCGGGCTCGTCCGATGTGTTCGGCTATGGCTTCGTGACTTATGCCAACCGCGCCAAAACCGAGCTTGTCAACGTCCCGCCCGAGTTGCTGCGGCGCTTCGGGGCGGTGAGCGAGCCGGTCGCGGTGGCCATGAGCCGTGGGGCGCGGCGTGCTGCGGCCAGCGATGTTGCGCTTTCGGTCACCGGCATTGCGGGGCCGGGCGGCGGTTCGGAGGAAAAGCCGGTCGGGCTGGTCTATATCGGCCTGTCCACGCCGGACGGCACCATTTGCAAACGCTTCCAATTCAGCGGCTCGCGCGATAAAATCCGCACCCAGACCGCGATGAACGCGCTTTCCATGCTGGTGCGCTACCTGTCGCGCTGAGTGTTCTTTTACGCGCGGCCGCAAGGGCGGGAAATTATAACCTCGCTAAGCCTGTTCCCCGCCTCTTGGGCGGCGGATTCCGCTTCACATGGCAAGCGGTGGGCATATATCCCCCGCTTCGCGAGGTTGAAACGCCATTTAGGAAGCTTTTGTGCTTGACGCACAAAAACTCTTAATGGAATCTTGTTATAAAAAAGGTTTGAACTGTGGGACAAACTTTGATATACTAAAGACAAGAGATAGGGGGTACTGTGATGTTAGAGAAGCAAAAGGCGCTTGAAATCGCGTTGGGACAGATCGAAAAGCAGTTTGGCAAGGGCGCTGTGATGAAGCTGGGAGAAAATTCCCATTTGAATGTGGACGTGATTTCCACCGGCATATTGAGCCTGGATATCGCGCTTGGAATCGGCGGTCTGCCGCGCGGGCGGATCGTGGAGGGTTATGGGC
>CABSMD010000004.1 GCA_902478725.1 uncultured Clostridia bacterium | reverse complement strand
CTTTCCAATAAAGCGGTTGCCGATGCGCTCGACGGCCTGCCGCCGGTAAAGATGCACTGCTCGCTGCTGGCGGAGGAGGCGGTGCGCGCTGCGATCACCGATTACTATAAACGCCAGGGGATCGACATCCCCAACGGGCACGCCTGTGATGGCTGCTGCAAAAGCTGTGACTGTGGAGAGTAGGCGGGCAAACACGCGGTAAATGAAAGAAAAACGTACAAAGGGGAAATCATCGATTTCCCCTTGACCGTGCCGATAAAGACGGGGTTGTTAAGGGGGCGAACGCCCCCTTAAATGGAATGTATGGGCAAGGACGGACATGTGCCGGCATTTGCCCATTCCTTGCGGATTTGCGAGTGTGAGCCACGCAGTGGCTTGCGCGAGGTGCGAACGAACAAATCCGAATACCTGTCGGAAAACGAAGTTTTTCGACAGTCTGAGGGGAAATCATCGATTTCCCCTTTTCCATAGTAAAAAAGCGGGGGGAGAATACCATGCGGGACGGTTTTATCAAAGTGGCGGCAGCAACGCCGCAGATCAGGGTAGGCGACTGCGCCTACAACGCGGGGCAGGTGAATGCGCTGGTGCAGGAAGCGAAGCAGGCGGGCGCGGTATTTGTGGCCTTTCCGGAGCTGTGCCTTACCGGCTACACCTGCGGCGACCTGTTTTTTCAAAGCACGTTGCTGGACGCGGCGGAGGAAGCGCTGTTTGAGGTCGCGCGGGCGGCGCAGGGAATTCTGGCGGCGGTAGGGCTGCCGGTTCGCCACGGCGGGAAGCTCTATAACTGCGCGGCGGTTTGTCTGGACGGGCGGGTGCTGGGCGTGGTGCCAAAGACCCATCTGCCGACCTACGGTGAGTTTTACGAACGGCGGCAGTACGCGCCCGCGCCGCAGGACATAAGCACGGTACAGCTTGGTGATGTGCAAACACGCAGCGCCGCACCGGGAGGTATGGAGGTTCCGTTTGGGGCAAAGCTGCTGTTTCGCTGCGAGGAGATGCCCGAATGGATTACGGGAATCGAGATCTGCGAGGACCTGTGGTCGGTCTGCCCGCCATCGGTGAGCCTGGTGCAGGCGGGCGCTTCGGTGGTCGCCAACCTGTCCGCCAGCAACGAGGTGATCGGCAAGGAGAGCTACCGCCGCGACCTGGTCAGGGGACAATCGGCACGTCTTGTGTGCGGCTATGTCTACGCCAACGCGGGCGAGGGGGAATCCACCACCGACATGGTATTCTCCGGCCAGAACATGGTTGCGGAGAACGGCGTGGTTTTGGCCGAGAGCGTGCGCTATACCACCGGCCTTGCCATGAGCGAGCTCGACCTGCACCGGCTGGCGGGTGAACGGCGGCGCATGACCGAGTTCCCGGCGGCAAACCCCGCGGGCTATCAGCAAATCCCATTTTCCATCCCGCTGCGGGAAACCACGCTTACCCGCACCGTCAGCCCCACGCCGTTTATCCCGGCTGCCCACGAGCAGCGGACGAAGTGCTGTGAGGATATTTTGGACATCCAGTCGCACGGACTTAAAAAGCGGCTGGCACATTCCCACGCAAAGACGGTGGTGGTCGGGATTTCCGGCGGGCTGGATTCCGCCCTCGCCCTGCTTGTAACCGCGCGGGCGATGGATTTGCTGGGCCGTCCCCGCACCGACATCTGGGCGGTGACCATGCCCTGCTTCGGTACCACCGGGCGGACGCTTCGCAATGCCGAGTCCCTTTCAAACGCCCTGGGCGTGACCCTGCGCCGGGTCGAAATCACGGATTCGGTGCGGCGGCATTTTGCCGACATCGGACAGGACGAGAACAGCCGCGATGTAACCTATGAAAACGCGCAGGCGCGGGAGCGCACACAGGTGTTGATGGATATGGCCAACCAGTCCGGCGGATTGGTGGTCGGGACGGGCGACCTCTCCGAGCTTGCGCTCGGCTGGGCGACCTACAACGGCGACCATATGTCGATGTACGGCGTGAACGCCTCGGTGCCCAAAACGCTGGTGCGCTACCTGGTATCGCACGAAGCGGAGCAAGCGGGAGAAGGAACGCTGCGCACCGTTTTGAAGGACATTCTGGACACCCCCGTAAGCCCCGAGCTCCTGCCCGCGGCGGACGGGGAGATCAGCCAAAAGACCGAGGATATCGTCGGTCCCTATGAGCTGCACGATTTCTTTCTATATTATGGGATACGCTGGGCCTTCCCGCCGCGCAAGGTATTGCGGCTGGCGGAATATGCCTTTGCGGGACAGTACGGGCG
Source organism: uncultured Clostridia bacterium (assembly GCA_902478725.1). GTDB lineage: Bacteria > Bacillota > Clostridia > HGM11514 > HGM11514 > CABSMD01. The sequence continues at coordinate 37,716 of CABSMD010000004.1, read as the reverse complement.
CGGCGTGATCCTTTCGTGGGAAAAGGTATTCTATCGCCGGTTTTTTGCCCAGCAGTTCAAGCGTTCCTGCCTGCCGGACGGACCGAAGGTCGGTTCCACCGCCCTGTCCCCGCGCGGCGACTGGCGGATGCCGAGCGACGCCACGGCGGCGGTTTGGCTGCGGGAGCTGGATGAGATAGACGGATAAGCAGAAGGAAGGAGGCGGCAGGTTTGAAGATTTACGCGAACCATGCCCATGTATTTCAAAAAGAGGTGCGCGAGGACGGCACCATCGACTGTCTCAAGCGGGTGATGGATACCTGCGGGATCGAACGGGCGGTGGCGTTCGCACCGTTTTATTCGCTGTTTGATTGCGGCGCGGGCAACCCCAATTGCTGGCTTGCCGCACAGATCGCACATGACGACAGCCTGTACGGCTTCGGCGTGGTGGATTTTGAACGGGACGACCAGGACGGGCAGGTGCGCGAGATCAGCGCACTGGGACTAAACGGCATCAAGCTGCACCCCGCCTTCCAAAAATTCCGGCTGGACGGGGAGAAGGCGTTTGCGGTTTACCGCGCGGCGGAGGAAGAGGGGCTACCCGTCTCCTTCCATTCCGGCGTGCATTGGCACAGGATCAGCGATTATAATGTCCTGCTGCACGACGAGGTGGCGTACCATTTTCCCAAGCTGCGGTTTTCGATGGAGCATGTGGGCGGGTATTCGTTTTTTAAAGAAGCGGTCGCGGTGATGGTCAACAACCGCGGCGGGCGCGTGTTCGCCGGGCTGACCAGCGTGTTTGACCCTGCCATGAACCGGTTTTGGTACCTCGGGCGCGGGCGCGTGGAGGAGCTGCTCTGGCAGGTCGGCGCGGAGCAATGCATTTTCGGGCTGGACTTTCCATACAACAACGCCGAACGGATTTGTGAGGCGATCGGCGCGGTACATAGCCTGTCGGCAACGGACGAAGACAAGGAAAAGATTCTGAGCGGCAACCTGATGCGGTTTATCCGGCCGGATTGAGGGACACCATAAAGGACAGGAAATAAGCCCTGCGGCTTAAACAGCCGCAGGGCTTATTAAAATTGCTGGTACACGATTTATGTCAGTACATATTCCAACTGGCAATCGAACGGCTCCTGCCTGACGTGTTCCGGATGGTATTCCTCCGCCTCCACGCAGCCCATGGCCTTATAAAACGCCTGTGTCTCCACCGCCGAGTGCGAAGAGATATAGAGCTTTTCCGCCCCGCGCCCCTTTGCCCAGCTGGCCGCCCTGTTAAAAAGGGTACGGCCGAGCCCCTTTCCCCGCATGTCCTCTGACACATGCAGGCTTGACAGGTCTAAATAATTCTGCTTTTCGCCGAGCGGCTCCCCCTCCACCGAGGCAAAACCCTTGAGCACGCCGCCCAAAAACGTGCCGAACCCCGCCCCGCCGGTCTGTAAGGTGTGACGCAGGCATACGATAAGCTCGGCGTAATCCGTTTCACTCCACTGGTCGATAAACGGATGATTGCGGATGACCCAGCGGCCGTCCTCTTTCCGCCAGCAGTTTGTCACCGTCTGGCGGCGCTCAAACCGTCCGAACAGCCCGCGCGTAATCTCGCCCGCCTCCAGCGGGCGGCAGGTTACCGGTTCCATCCCTATCTCCCCCCGTCAGCGTTTTTCCACCGGAATCCAGATTTCCACATGGCAGGAATCCGCGTCGTTATCCCAGGAGATATACTTTTCCACCGTCGGCAGCGCCGCCTTTTTGTAGCCGCTTGCAAGCAGCATCCCGTTCGCGCGCGCCCAGCCCTTGTCGAGTGCGTGTTCTGAAATTTTACCCCGCACCGCAACCTCCATCCACCCGGCGGGCGGAAAGGTATAGCAGTCCAGTGATGTTTCGGAACAAAGCCGGGCGCTGTCCGCCCCATTCCACTCCACGCCACACATATAGTCGTTGCTGCCGTCCGCGCCGAACCCGAAGCAAAGCCCCAGGTCACAGCCATGCCCGCACAGCGCCTCCAGCGTTTGGTTGACCCCGTCCACCAGTCCCCAGGTGCCGCCCCCGTGCGGCGTGACCCGCCGCAGGCCGACCACTGTGAACCCTTCCTTTTGTACTACCATTGCACCATCCTCCTCTTGTCACCAGCCGTAACGGCCGGTCATCTCCAGATTCCTTCCTTATGAAACTTGCCGGGGGGTACGCCCACCAGCTTTTTAAAGGTGCGGATAAAATTGCTGTAGTCGTTAAAGCCCGACGCCTGGTAAACCTCCTTGACGCTCTTGCCCTCATAGAGCAGCTTTTTTGCCTCTACCACCCGCCGCTGGATGATATAACGGTTGACCGTCGTGCCGGTGGCCTGCTTGAACAGGCGGCACAGGTGCTTTTCGTTAATAAACAGCGCGTCGGCAATATCGCTTACCGTCAACGGCCGGCTGAAATTCTGCTCAATGTAGTAAAGCACCCGGTCCGGCCAGCTCGAGGGCTTGAGCTTCACCGCCTCGACCTGCCCGGCCTCGGAAAACACGACCGAAACAAACGCGATCAGCTCCAGCAGCACCGAAAGGCGCAGGATGCTCCAATTGCGGCCCTGTGTGCTGATATAACGGTCGCAGTAACCAATGAATTCCTCCTGCTGCTGCGGGCTGAGGTTTACCTTATAGGGATACGGCCCGCCGGCCTCCTCAAACTGCTTGCGCACGTCCAGCTTCAGGCGCGGGATCTGCTCGAGCACGTCGAACAGCTGCGGGTAGAGGTTGATGACGTAGCGTTCATACGATCCGTCCGTAGCGTAGTTGACCTTATGCATCTGCATCGGCGGGACGATAAACAGGTCGTGGGGCTCCATGGTATACAGCGTGTCATTGATGTAAAAGGTGTCCCCGCCCCGGATGTTATACAGCAGCTCCACCTGGTCGTGGATATGCGGAATGGCATAGTTTATCTGCTCCCCGACCCGGTGGGTGATGGCGTAGGGAGTTGGACAATTCCAAAAAATCGGCTGATTCTCATCCAAGCGGATCACTCCTTTGCAAAAGGCCGCCTGTTGTCCAACAGGCTAAGCCTCCTCCTTGTCTTTTGTTCATTTTATCAAAAACTACATTGCTATGCAAGCGAAATTTCCAATTTGTTTTTTGAAATATGCAACTTTCTGCAAATTTTATGCGAATTATTGCAATAGCAATTTTGAACGATATGTGTTATATTTATCCTATACTGCCGCACGAGGCGGCAAAGGGGGAGATGTAAATGGTGAGAAAGGGAAGGGTTCTGTCACTGCTGCTGGCGATGACGATGCTGACGGTACTGGTATTGGTTGTATTGCCGGCAAGCGCGGCGGTCGTGCCGCTGACGGGCGAAGACTTTGAGTCCTATGCTGTGAAGGACAATATTACTTTTTCAGGAGCGTTCTCGCACGAGGGCGACAATGCAAACGGGCGCACGGCCGATATCAAAAACGACGCGGCCGGCCGGTCCAAATACGCGCGTTTGAATTCCCCGGTTTCCAACTGGATTCGGGTGACGCCGGCGAATTTTACCGCAACGGAGGATTTTACCACCGTATTCAGCTTCAACGCCGGCCCGGAGGGGAACATGGGCGCCATGACCTGCCGCCTCCGCCCCACGGCGCAAAACGGCAACTATAAATCCGCCACCACCTTTTTGAAGGTGATGGGGGACGGTACTTTTAACGTGCAGAACAACAATGTCCTGCAAGAGGTGCAAAAGGACGGCGTTGCAGTAAAATACACCCCGGGCGTGTGGTACGACATCAAGGTGGAAACCAAATTCCACGGCGCCTCCACCCCGACCTATGATGTGTATTGGAAGGAATCCACCGCGGCTGATTTTGAACTCCTGACCGCCGACGTGTCCTATGCGCAGGACGCGGGCATATGGGGGGACACCGCCCTGAAAATGGATTATTCCAAGGGCATCAACAACCTGATTTTTGAATTCAACGGCAAGGAAAACGGTGCTTACATCTGCCTTGACGATATCATGGCCTATAGAATGAGCGACTTTTTGGTGACCCGCGTCACCCCGGCGGACAAGGAGACCGGCGTACGGCTCAACCCGCAGGTGCGCGTGGAATGTAACGCCGCGGTTGCGCCCGCATCCGTCACCGCCGACACGGTGAAGCTGACGGCGGGCGGACAGGCCGTCCCGGCCGCTGTGTCGGCAGTCGGGCAGTCGGTGGTTTTAGAGCCGAGCGACCTGCTCCAGCCCAATACCACCTATACCCTGACACTCGACGGCGTGACGGATACGTCCGGCGAGGCGTTAAAGGGCGGTTTTACTTCTACGTTTACAACACTTGAGATACAGGGCGATCCAGCTACAATCGTAAAACAGGAGATGGACGAGCTGGGGATTGCCGACGGCGTTTTGCTGTGCAATCTTCCGCTGCGGGAACCCAAATATGGTACGGTCATCACGGGGACGTCGTCCGACCAGTCGCTGCTCAAAAACGACGGCGTGCTGGTCGCGCGTCCCACCGATGCTGACCGGGAGGTGACCTTTACCGTTAAGGTTGCGCTCTCCGGCGCGTCGGAGGAGAAGACCTTCCAGTTCACCATCCCGCGCCAGTTTCCCAATCTGCTCGAACCCAACGCCGGTTTTGAAAAGGGTGACAGCTCCGGCTGGATCAAAAAGTATCCGCAGGCCGAGCTCACCACCATACCCGGCGAGGTGTTCGCGGGCTATTACGCGGGCAAGGTGGTCGACCCCACCCAGAGCTACCAGTCCCACTGGAAAGAGGTGGATTTGGAGCCGGGCAAGGAGTATGTCATGTCGTTTTGGGCCAAGCTCGCCCCGAATTACATCAACAACACCATGGGCATGTGGGACCAGGTGAACCAGAAGAATCTGAACACCAGCGCACGGCTGTATACCGACAAATGGACGCAGGTCGTCTGCAGCAAAAAGGTGTTTACCGAGGCAGACCTCGGCACCGGAAAAACGCTGATCAACGGAAAAATCCGCGTCGCGCACGCCCCGAACGTCAAGGCCAACTACTATTATGATAATTTCGAGGTCTTTGAGGTCAGGGAAGAGGACAAATTAAAGATCACCAACACCTCGATTCCCGACGGCTACAACGGCGTCGTGCCGGAGTCGATCACGGTCGAGTTCAGCAACTGCGTCAGCGCCGACCGCCTCAACAGCTCGGTTTTCTCCCTGCGAAGCGGCGGGAAGGAGATCCCCCTCGTGATCGAGGCGTATCCGAAAAAAGCGGTCATCAAGCCTGAAACCGCTTTTCCGGACGGCGGGGACTGCACCCTTTCCATCGGCCTGATTCAGGATATCTATGGTTTTTCGGTCAGCAATCTTACCTATGACTATCACTTTTTGGCCGGCCCGTCCGCGCCGGTGGCAAGCAATGTCCGCATTGACGCGCCGAAGATGGCGACCGGCGAGACCATTTTGGGGAAATACGACTATTTTGACGCCAACAACGATCCGCAGACCGGATCCACCTTCCGCTGGCTGCGCGCGGCTTCGGCTGACGCGGCGGACTGGGCGGTGGTCGGGACGGAGGCGTCCTACACGCTGTCCGAGGCGGACGAAAACCAGTATTTGAAATTTGAGGTCACACCGAAAACCAGCGTCGCGCCCGAGGTGGGCGAGGCCGTGCAGAGCGAGGCTGCGGCAGGGCCTGCCGCACCGGTGGCGGCGGACGTCCGCTTAGGCTCCGGCGCGGTGGTCGGCCGCACGGTGGAGGGTGTGTTTACCTATCAGGACATCAATCAATCGCCGGAGGGGGAACACCTCTACCAGTGGTATCTGGCGGCTTCTGAAAACGGTGAAAGCCCGCAAAAATTAGAGGGCAAAACCGCAAAGTCCATCGATGTGGACGCAAGCTATGAGGGCAAGTACCTCATCTTTGAGGTAACGCCGGTTAGCACCGACCGTCCGGCGGCAGGCAGCGCGGTCAAGAGCGCGCCGGTGCTTGTGACCTCGAGCAACTTAGAACCCGAGGCGTCGGAGGTGAGCCTGTCCGGCAAGCTGTTCTCCGGCTCCGTGGTCACGGGCGGGTATACCTTTACCGACCCCGACGGCGACAGCGAGGGGAAATCCACCTACCGCTGGCTGGTAAGCGATATCGCAGACGGTGAATTTACCGCCATCGACGGGCAGACGGCACGGCAGATTCTGCTCTCTGACGATCTGGCGGGAAAATACATTAAATTTGAAGTAACCCCGGTCGATGCGTTCGGCCTGGCGGGCGCGGCGGTTTTGAGCGCGCCGGCTCTGGTCGGCGGCAGGGTGCCGGACGCGCTGTATGTGTCCCGCACCGGCAGCGACAGCAACGACGGCAGCGAGGGCGCGCCGTTTGCGAGCCTCAATAAGGCGCGCGACACCATCCGCGAATACAAGGCGGCGGGCATTCTGCCCGACGGCGGCGTGACCGTCTATCTGCGCGGCGGAACCTACCCGATGAACGAGGCGTTTACCCTGACCGAGGAGGATTCGGGCACCGAAAACGGCAGAATCGTGTACCGCAATTATGGGAACGAGAAGGTCGTCCTCTCGGGCGGCGTAGACATCGACTACAGTAAATTCAGCCCCGTATCGGGCGAAATGCGCGATAAGCTGCGGGTGTCTGAGGCGCGCGGCAAGGTGATGGCAGCGGATTTGTCCGCCATCGGGCTCGCGGATTTTCCGGGAATCGATATCGTGTCCGACAACGTGGTAATGCCGCTGTTCCTCTTTAACGGTGAACCGATGCACGTTTCCCGTTGGCCGAACAGTACCCTGTCGGCCGACTGGCCGAAGATGTACTGCAATCCCGGTGTGGCGGGCTATGAAGGCACCGACCCCGGCTCGAGCGAGCGGTATGACCCTGCGGGCACGCCGCCGAAACCCTTTACGGTGCAGTATACCGAAAGCGTTCCGACCACCTGGACGCACAACCTCTCCGACATCATCGCCTTTGGCTACTGGAAGCACGACTGGTACGGCGAGGCGCGCTATGTGGCAAGCTTCAACAACGCGAAGAAACAGTTTACCTCCGATAAGCCCGCCCGATACGGCGTGGAGATCGGTACGGCGGGACGGCCGTTTTATATGATGAACGTCTATGAGGAGCTGGATGAGCCGGGCGAGTGGTATATCGACCGCGCGGCGGGCAAGATGTACCTCTATCCGATGGAGACGGGCGGGAACGCGCCCACAATCCAGATGACTAAGGCGGACTTTGACCTGATCCGCACGGAAAATACCTCGTACGTGACCATCCAGGGGCTGGAGCTGACCACCGGGCGCAAAAACGGGATCGGCATTTCCGGCGGCACCGGCAACCGGATCAACAACTGTGAGCTCCACCTGTTTGAGGAGTTCGCCGTGACCATCACCGGCGCGGACAACGGGATCGCCAACAGCCACATCCACCACACCGGTACGGGCGGCGTGCGGATCGACGGCGGCGATAAGGACAGCCTCACCCACGGCGGGAATTTCGCCGAGAACAACGAGATACACGACTTTACCATGCTCAAAAAATCCTATTCCCCCGGTGTGCACCTTTATGGCGTGGGGAATATCGCAAGGCACAATGAGTTTTATAACTGCGCGCACGCGGCGGTACTGTTTGCCGGTTCGGAGCATATCATCGAATTCAACGAGTTCCACAACTGCGTGCTCGACGCGACCGACATGGGCGCGATCTACTCCGGGCGGAATATGAGCTCGCTGGGTACCGAAATCCGCTACAACTACTTCCATGACCTGGGCGACAACATGATCGGCGGGTCGCTGGGGGTGCAGTCGGTGTTTATCGACGACTGCCAGAGCGGGACGCTGATTCACCACAACGTGTTCGGCAAGGGTTCGGGCGCGAACTACGCCGTCAAGACCCACGCGGGGCAGGAGAACTACATCACCGACAACCTGTTTTTGAACACCAGCCTGATCTACCTCATGGCTGACTGGGACGACGATTCCTGGCAGAGATGCCTGTCGGGCGACCCGGAACTGTGGCGCAACCAGGACTGGGATAACCAGATTTACAATACCCTGATTACCGTTAATACCAATCCGCTGTACCTTGAAAAATGGCCGTGGCTTCGGACAGCCGCAATCATGGGGCAGAACGCTTTTCGAAGCAATACGCTGGAGGATAATATCTTCGCTTTCATCGAGGTCAAGCGCGACAGCCAGTGGGCGCGTGAATATGGGCGCGGCCATGCCATCAAGGGGCTGGACAACAACACCACCTACCAGGGCAATACCGACGAGAACAAGGCGAATTTCGCGGATTACGCGGGCGGCAACTTCACCATCAAGCCGGATTCGGCGATGGCCAAAGCGCAGCCTGAGGTGGCGTCCATCCCGTTTAGCGAGATCGGGCGCAGGGAGTATGTCAACCAGCCGCCGCAGGCGAAGGACATTTCGATCATCGGCGACGTGGTGGTGGGCGGCACCCTGACGGGTATTTATACCTATGCCGACGCCGAGCGCGATTTGGAGGGCAATACCACCTTCCGGTGGCTGGCGTCCGACACCGAAAACGGAACCTATACCGCTATCCCGAATCAGACCGGCAACACCTTTGTGTTTACCGCTGATTATTCCGGTAAGTTTATTAAATTTGAAGTGACCCCCGCCACGGCGGACGGGCAGGCCGGCACAGCCTACACCTCCCCGGCGCTGCGGGCCATCGCGGACAAGGGCTCGCTGCTTGTCCTGTTAGACCGCGTGAAGGCGGAAAAAGCGGTCGCCACCGCCGGTACGGGCCTGGGCCAGTACCCGCAGAGCGCGATCGACGCGGTTGGATTGGCGATCGACGCGGCGCAGGCCGTCTATGAAAATCCGGAATCGGTTCTGGCCGATTACATCGACGCGGCCGACCAATTGAGCGCGGCATATAGCGGCTTTAAAGAACAACAGGTGACGAAGTACACCTTAAGCGGCGGCAGCGGAACGATTGCGGTTCCGGCCGGGCTGCTGGAGCTGACGCTGGAGCTTGGGAACGTAACCGGGCCGGTCGTTCTGACCGTACCGGAGGGACGGTTGCCCGTGACTACAGCGACCGCGGCCATAAATGGAAGGGCGGTCACCCTGACGATTGCGGACGGTACGCTTCTGCCCGCCAAAGAAATGGCGTTGCTGACGCCCCTGGCGGAACCGACGGCGGAGATTTTTGGCGATGTGTACGCCTCCTTCGTGGTGGGGAGCGGCAGTTATAACCAACCCATCCGGATTTTGATTGAAAACGCGATCGGCAAAGCGCCGCTGTATATCGAAAACGGTGCGGCGGAGCGCATTACCGCGCAGCTTGCGGCGGATAACGCGGCCGCGCTTGGGGATAACCCCTATGGCTTCTTAAACGCCGGAACCGATCTTGTGATCTGGACGGCAAAGGGTGGCGAGTTTGCCGCGGCGGAGCTTGCGGCCCCGTCGGATGACGCGACACTTGCGGAAATCATGGTAGACGGCAAGCGGCTTTCCGGCTTCAAACCGGATAAGACCAGCTATTCCTATACATTGCCCGCCGGCGCTAAGGATGTGCCGACCGTAACCGCTACCGCTACCAATCCGAAGGCGGTTGTGCAGGTGCATCTGCCAAACAGCCTGCCGGGAACGGTGGAAATCGTCGTGACCGCACAGGATGGGACGACGAAAATGACCTATACCGTCAAGTTGAATGTCAAAAAGGAAACAGAGAACATACAGCCGCCCATCACGAACAACAGCGGAAATACCGGCTACACCGGCGGCACAACGGGCAGCACCCTGCTGGGCGGGGGCCAATCCAAGCGGTTTACCGATACCGTGGGGCATTGGGCGGAAAATGACATCAAGACACTGGCGGAGAAAGGGATTGTGTCCGGCGTGACCGGGACCACCTTTGAGCCGGAGCGTGCCGTGACCCGCGCCGAGTTTGCGATGCTGATTACGAAGGCGCTTAACATTACAACGGTGACTGGTTCCGGAAACTGGAAGGATATCCCTGCGGACGCCTGGTACGCCTCTGCTGTCAACGCGGCGGCGAACGTGGGGCTGATTCTTGGGTATGACGGATGGTTCCGGCCCGACGACCTGATTACCCGCGAGGAGATCGCGGTCATCATCGCCAAAGCGTACAGCTATCTGGGCAAGACCGCGGGCAGCGGTGCGGCGCAGAAGTTTACAGATCAATATGATATTTCCGATTGGGCGTACCCCTATGTGGACGCCGCAACAAGCGCAGGGCTGGTTTACGGTGTGACGGATGATACCTTCTCGCCAAGGGAATACGCCACCCGCGCGCAGGCAGCCGCACTGATCAGAAGGCTGCTGGATCAATAAAGCTTCCCCAACTCCTATTTTTAATAGAACTCGCCAAAACCCCGTTGTCCTATGGACAACGGGGTTTTGGTATATAGCATTATATTTATGGTTTAATTACCGCCGCTGCGGGTCGTCCGAGCGTCCCACAAGATAGTCAAGAGACACGTCGAAGTAATCGGCGATCCTGACCAGCACGGAGAGAGTCGGTTCTTTCTGTTCTTTTTCATAATATTGAATGGAACGTGCAGTTACACCAGCCGCTTTAGCCGTGTCCTTCTGTGATACCCTTTTTTGAGTTTGCAACTCTTTTAATCTATCAGAAAATTTAGGCATAAATATACTCCTAATTAAATATAAGTACTTGACAAGAACTATAATTCGTGATATTATAACGACGAACTATAGTTCTCCGTTAGTGCGTTTAAAACGACGTACCTCTATTAACTATACCATTTTATCAGATGAAAAGTCAAAAATCAACAATTATTTAGGAGGCGAAATTTTATGGACGACGAGCAATTCTACAATTTTGATGCAGAGGTCATTAATGAGGTGGTAAACTATTCCGCCCAATGCGAGCAGGAGGAAGAGTACAAAAAATGAGCCGGGAGCTTGACCGGGTCTGGCACGAGCTGGCCAGCCAACTGACAGAGGAGCAGCACCATCTGCTGATGGAATACGACGACCTGCACTGCAACATATCTGTCTTTCGGGAAAATTATGTCTGCCTGCGCCTGATGCGGGCGCGCTCAAGGGTTTTACGGTTTATGGGGCTGTGATTGAAAACAGTAAAAAAGGCGGGGATCGGTTCCCCGCCTTTTTGCGTTCTCTTATTTTTCCGCCTCAAATTCCAGATAGCGCCGGTCTGCCTCTTCCCAGTTGATAATTTTCAGCCAGTTTTCAACATAGTCACACCGGCTATACTGATATTCCAAAAAATAGGCGTGCTCCCATACATCGATCACAAGGATGGGCTGCCAAGCCTTTTGGTGCAGGGTATCCTCGTTGATCAAGCTGATGAGGGCCAGCTCGCCGAAGTGCTCCGGCGTTTTGTTCACCGCAAGGAATACATAGCCTGACCCGACCAGCGCATTCACCTTTTTTTTCATCTCCTTTTGGAAATTGGCAAAGGAACCAAAGCTTCGGTCAATCGCGGCAGACAACGGGTGGGATGGCTCGGTGTTCCCACCATTTTTCAAGCCGTTGAAAAACAATTCGTGATTGATAATCCCCCCGGCGCATACCCGCACCGGCATACGGATTTCTTCCGGCAGAGCGCCGCATTCGCAGGCGAGCTTCTGCAAATCCCAGCCTTGGTAGGCGGGATAGGGACGCAACAGGCGGTTGAGCGTCTCTACATAGTTTTTCAGGGCAACCGAATAGTGCAGGTACACACATTCCTCCTCGATATTAGGCTCCATAGCGCCGTATTCATACGGCAGGGCATATAATTGGAATGGATATTTCTGCAAAAAAATTCACCTCTCTTCTGTTTTTTTCAAACTCTTTTGTTCTACCTTTATCGTATGCCGAAAAGAGAGGTTTTGCGCCCGCTTGAAAAAATATAATTTTTTTCAAAAAATAGGAGGAATTGGAATGTAGCATGTCGAATTTTGTAATGAGCAACTAAACTGCACAAAAAGTACACAAAATTACAAATATAAGTTGCGCTTATCCTGCGGATCAAGTAAAATAATGAAGCAATGCATTGCATTACCAAACAAATGAAAACGCTGTTTTACATCCCTATTTAATAATGCCTTTTTGCGGTCACCATCATCTGTGCCGCCTACAGGCGGAGAAAGGAGCGATTTCTGTGTCTTACTATTATGAGATGATTTACAGTGTTTTGTTAGAGATGAAGCTGTTTCGGACAAAGGAAGAACTAGTCGGATTTCTGGATCAATGCCTTGAGAAAGGTCTGATTTGCACGGAAATAATCCAGAAGGACACGTAATTCCTCATCCGTCGGCTCCACGCCGTTTGTAATTTTCAGAATTTCTTCATGAAGAATTTCCCCCCCTTGCCTCACGGTAAGGGGTTTTTCTGTTAACGGGGCGGGGTTGTCCGTGCGGCCGAGCAGGTAGTCGGCCGATACGTCAAACACATCCGCCAGTTCGATCAAAAAACGGTTATCCGGCTGGCTGGCGCCGGTTTCCCACATGGCAACCGTGGAACGCGCAACGCCAAGCTTTTCAGCCAATCCCCGCTGGCTGAGCCGGCACAGCTTTCGTAACTCCTTGATTCTTCTCATAGTAACATCCCCCAGTTTGGTTTCGTCCTTACTCCTTATTATAACGTCAATTTAATTGACATGCAACCCATATTTTGAGAAAAATATGTCACGTATATTGACGTATAATGGAATAAGTGGTATTATATTGTCAAGAAAATTGACAAAAGGGGGGAGATGAAGTGAATTTGAAGAAAAAAAGGGAAGAAAATAAGATGACCCAGGGGGAGGTTGCAAGGCTTTTGAACGTCCGGCGCACGGCGGTGTCGATGTGGGAGAACGGCAAATCCCTGCCGCGTGCGGACAAGCTGCCTAAGCTGGCCGCCATCTATGGCTGTGACATAGGGGACTTGTTTGGGGAGGGGGGCGGGCAGAATGGCGGTACGCTATAATCCGCAGGAAACCGAGTTTCTATGCAGGGAGTACAACGGATATAACATCCCCGGGCTTGCAAAGGCTCTGCACCGAAGCGAATCATCGGTCAACAACAAGCTGATCCGGCTTGGGCTGCATCAAATCAAATGCCAGGACCGCCCTTACAAGCCGCAGGAGGAACGCTACCTGCTTAAAAATTTCGACGGATCCAATTTCAAGGAGCTTGCCCAAACCCTCCTGCGCAGCGGGTATTCGGTTCGCAGTGCGGTGGCGCGGCTGTACAAGGAGGTCAACCAGCCCGAGGTACGTACCTCTATCCGCCGGATGTTTCAAAACGGGCGGCGGATAGAGGAGATTGCCGAAGCCTATCAGTTCCACCCCCATACCGTGCGGCAGTTGATGGCGGGACGCAAAACCGCGTGCGGCACGCTGGTGTACAAGATAGACAGAAATCGTTACCGCCGGGAGATGACCGACACGGCGTTGATGCAGGTCTGCATTTGTGATCTGGAAGGCATCGGCTACCGTCAGATCGGGCGGCTGTATGGGATCAACCCGCTTTGCGTACCGCGTATGCTGCGGGATATGAAGCAAAATGGGATGTACCGCGAATACATTGGGAAGTTCCGGAGCTTCAACCCCACCCTTTACCGCCGCGCGCTGGAAAAGGGCGCAGCGCACAGGGGGAATAGAGGGACGCGCCAGTAAATCCTCCGGCGCACAGGAGATAAAAAAATGTACACAGATGCTGTGTAAAAGGGGCGACACAGCATCTGTGTGGTGTAAAATGAACGAAAGGTGATGATATTGGAATGGAGATTACAAAAACTGCGGGGGGATAAAGGCGTAACACAAGCTATAACATAAGTTTCAATTGTGCTATGCAACTCCCTTTTCTTTCCATCAAAACTCAGGCCGACAGATACTTTTTTGTTGAAAAGTGAGTTGCTTATAGTATCAGAAGCTACAAAGGGGCGCTCTCATAGGGGAGCGCCCCTTTGCTCTCTTTTGCGAATAAAATAATGCATTCATCGGGAATAAATAATTTGTTAGTCGAAATAATACGTGTGGAGGTGATTCTATGATAACGGACGTCGAATTATTGACAAAGGTATGCGAAGCCGCCGACATGGGGCGCGACAGCATCAACCAGGTGAAGGGCCTTACAGACAACCAGCCGTTGAACTCCGCCCTGGAACAGCAGTGTAAAGAATATGACAACATATACAACCGGGCAGAAAGTATTTTACAGCAACAGGGTCGTCCGCCAAAGAACAGCAGCACATTTGCAAAGGTAAACTCCAGAATCCAGGTCAATCTGCAAACCACGCTTACGGACAATGTTGCATCTAAGATTGCAGATATGGTGATCAAAGGAAGCACCATGGGCGTTACCAAGATAACCAAACAGCTTCACACATACGATGGCAGCAACCAGGCCGCAAAAGAGGTTGCGCAACAGCTGATTCAAACGGAAGAATCCAACATCAGCGAGATGAAGCAGTTTCTCTGATTCTTGTCAGATGAAATCCATAACGCAGCAACGCCCCGCGGATTTCCGCGGGGCGTTGCTGTTATCTGCTTATTTTTCGTTGTTTTTATTTCCGTCCTTGCCCAAGATAGAATCGGTAGCGGGAATAGGTCTGCTGGCGGCAATGCAGGTAGCCGGCGACCATACTATTTATTCCAGATTCAAATGCCTGCTCAGGTTGTAGTTTGCAAACGCGAACAGCGCGCCCGATACCACAAGCTCTACCCCAATCGCCGCCCACATCCATGTCGTAAAGCTCATATTGGCGAAAACATACTCGCCCAGGAAGTAGCTGAGGATGCCGTAGACGATGTAGACCAGCATAAAGGTGACAAATGACGCCGCTGTACGCGACTTGTTGAACCTCTGTCCAACCGAAAGCGATGCGTAGATGTTGAGGATAAAGGTGGTGTAGCTGCAAAACATCGATACAATCATCCCGATCAGAATGGAAACCGCCTCGCCCGCCTCTATCTGGAAGCCGTTTTGCAGCACCTGCCAGATCTGTTCCGTCATCAGGCCGAATTCCTGTATCATTCTGCCGTCAATCACGATCACAAAGAAGCAGGCCACCGTCACCACGCAGGTCAAAACCGCCCAAAGCAATGAAGCAAGCAGCTTAGAGCCCACCAGCGAGGCCGGTGTCACCGGCAGGGTGAACATCAGGTATCCTTCGGTTGATAACAGGTTTTTCTGAAACCTCTGCACAGTGATAACAATGGTCAAAACCGCCAGGGCAACAAACAGCCCGAACAGGACGAATCCCAAAATCGTTACCACCGGAATGAACCCCGCCGCGAGGACGAACCGCATCCCGGCCGCCGCCAGCAATATTGCCAGGTAAAGCGGCAGGAAGGTGCGCGCCGTTGCCTTGATTTCATATTTTAAAAGCTTTCCTAACATTTGAACACCTCCCGGAATAATTCGTCGATCGACTTGCCGTGCTGCTGGCGGATGTCGTCCACGCTGCCGCGCAGGGCGACTTCACCCTTGGATAAAAAGATTGCCTCGTCGAGCACCTGCTCCACGTCCGAAATCAGGTGGGTCGAAATAATCACGCTGGCCTGCTCGGAGTAGTTTCCGATGATCGTGTTTAAGATGTAGTCCCGTGCCGCCGGGTCCACCCCGCCGATCGGTTCGTCCAGCAGGTAGAGCCGCGCCTTGCGCGACATCACCAGGATGAGCTGCACCTTCTCCTTCGTCCCCTTTGACATCGTTTTGAGCTTGTCGGCAGGGTTGATCGAGAGCGAGCGAAGCATGTCGTTTGCTTTTATGCTGTCGAAATCCTCATAAAAATCCGCGAAAAACCGCAATAGCTCGCTTACCCGCATCCAATCGTTCAAATAGGTGCGCTCCGGCAGATAGGATACCAGCCGCTTCGTCGCGGGCGAGGGCGGCATCCCGCCGATCTCCACCGTGCCGGAGGTCGGCTGCAGCAGTCCGTTGACCAGCTTTAACAGCGTGGTCTTGCCGCTGCCGTTCGGCCCGAGCAGGCCGATGATCCTGCCCTGCTCTACCGTGAGCGAGACATCCTTCAACGCCTGCTTGTCGCCGTAACGCTTACTGGCCTGTTTGAGTTCCAATAAAGTGCTCATTGTTTTTCCCCCTTCCAATTATTGTTGTGCAAAATAGTCCTGTACGAGCCGTTTTAGCTCTTCCTGGCTGTACCCCAGCTCCAGCAGGGTTTCAAACAGCCGTTTGATTTGATCGTTCGCGATTCTGTTTCGCATCCTGACTATCAACTCCTTATCATCGGTTACGAACCTTCCCGCCGTCCTCTGCGCGTAGATGAGGCCCTCTTGCTCCAGCTCGGCCAGCGCCCGCTGCATCGTGTTGGGGTTGACCCCCGCCTGCGACGCAAGCTCCCGCACCGAATCCACCTTTTCGCCCGGCGCGAAGGCGCCGGATACAATAGCCTGTTCCAGCCGGTCCACCAGCTGCACGTAAATCGGCAATCTGTTATCAAATTCCCATGGCATGTGCTCACCTCCATGTATTATTGTATTAAGTGATTAACACAATAATACAACTGTTCCTTCCGTTTGTCAAGGGGTTTATGAAAAAAAGTTTGAAAAATTTTTCCGTGTTGCATCCCACTCCGCGCTGTGGTACACTAAAAATAATGAAAATTGAAAAAAGATGAAGACAATCCGAATCCAGCTCGTTTTATTAAATGTACAACGAAATGTGTCCGGGCCGGGAAAATGAGAGGGGGGGAAATGCCAGTGGATTTGACAAAAGTGGTACAGGACTATCAACGGCTGGTATTTTCTATCTGCTACCGGATGACCGGCGATTATTTTGAAGCGGAAAACCTGGCGCAGGACACCTTTTTGGCCTTCATCAACCGTTACGCCGGCCGCGAGATCGAGAACACCCGCGCACTTTTATGCATGATCGCCACCAACAAGTGCCGGGACCATCTCAAAAGCCGCAGCGTGACACACAATTCCCCCTCTCCCCCCGAAAACTTTTACTGCCTGGCCGACGGCCGCGCTTCACCCGAACAGCAGGTGCTCGAGCGTGAGACCGAAAGCACGGTGGCGGCGGCCTGCGACAGGCTGGCCGAGCCATACCGCACGGTGGCGGTGAAATATTACATAGAAGACAAGACCGCTCCCGAGATCGCCCATGAGCTGCACGCGAACAAAAAAACGGTGCAGACCAGGCTGTACCGGGCGCGGGGGATGCTGCAACGGCTGTGGAAGGAGGAGTATGGAGAATGAGCGCACATTTGACCAATCAACAGATCGAAGATTTGCTGCAAAACCGGCTGAGTCCGAACGGGCAGCTCGCCTGTATGGAGCACATGGGCATGTGCGCGGACTGTATGCTCCGCTACGCCGACCGCGTGGAGGCGGCGTATTCCCTCGACCCGCCGCGCGGCATGGCGCAGGAGGTGCTGGACCGGTACCGCCCGCCGCGTAACGCTCTGGCGCGTTCGGTGCTTGCGCTCGCGGCGTCCCTTGCAATCGCGGCTTCGCTGTGGTTCGGCGGCGTGTTCACGCAGGTGCGCGACATCGATAAGGTCGCCATGCAGTATACCGGCGAGATTCGCCAGACCATCGACCAGCAACGGGAAAAGAAAGAAATGGAACGGTATTATAAATTTGTCAATGGGGAGGATATGAAAGATGCAAAAAAGTAGCTTTTTAACCATTTTATTTTCGTTCATACCGGGCGCGGGGCAGATGTACCAGGGCTATATCAAGCGGGGCACCTCGCTGATGACCCTGTTTTTCCTCTGCTGCTTCGGCGGCAATTTCCTGGGCAACCTGATCGGCTACCTGTTCGAGGGCGTATGGTTCCTGCTGCCGATCATCTGGTTTTACAGTTTTTTCGATTCGCTCAACCTGCGCACCCGCATCATCCATGGGATGGAGCTCGAGCCGGATGCCTGGATGTTCCAATGCGGCCTGCCCAAGCGGCGGTTTTCCTTCCAGCATAAATGGGTCGGCGCGGCGCTGGTGGTGGTTGGCGTACTGGCGCTGTATACCAACTTTATACCGCCGCTTCTGAACTATAACGCGGTGTACAGCAACCCGATTTTGGCACAGTTCCTTTATAAACTGCCGTCGCTGGTGATCTTTGTGGCGATGATTGTCATCGGCGTTAAGATGATCATCGGCGGTAAGGCTAAGGATATCGACCTACCCGCCGACCCGGCCGGTTCCGCCGGCACCGCGGCGGATTACGGGTTTGGCGCCGCGCCGGATAAGATGGAGCCGCCCTATGCCGCCGTGGAAAAGACTTCGCCTGTATCGGGGGCGGAAGTCTCTGCCACCCCCGTGGAAGCCGCTGACCCTTATGCCGCGCTTTCCGCGGACACAGCCGGCGAACCGGCGGAAGGGAAGGAGGAGGCCTGATGCGCAGGAGAGTGGGCAGCATTACCTTGGGCGTGACATTGATCGTGTTCGGCGTATCGGCGCTGCTGGCGTTTGTGTTCAATGTGGTGGACATGATGAACGTCTTTAAGTTCTGGCCGGTCACGCTGGTGCTTTTGGGATTGGAGGTTCTGTTCTATACGGTATTCGGCAAGGAGGAAAAGCTCCGCTACGACGGGGTAAGCATATTTTTGATCATTATGCTGATTCTGTTTGCGTTTGGCGCGTCCGCCTTCCAGATCGGGATTCATTACTTAGAGCAGTATGGCTATATCCAGACACAGCTTCCGCCTGTGGTTTTGCCATAAAAGCAGCAACACCCCCGCCGCCCGGAATGGGCGGCGGGGGTGTTTTCGTTTGTCGCAATTTAGCCGTATGCAGCATATCGCTTAGAGATGTACGCGTCAGGCGTTCTCCTCATTCCCAGCCGACCCGCACCGAGCCGTTGTCGGTGCGTACCACAAGCTGTTTGCCGAGCGTCCTGTCAAGGCGGGAGGTGAGGTTGCTGGAGCCGTTTTTGGTGTCGGACACGATCTGGTAATCCGCTTCCCGTCCCAAAATCGATCCCTTTACCGACCCGTTGTCAGAATCAAATGAGAGGTCCGGGCCGTCCAGCCGTTCAAACTTGACCGGCCCGTTGTCGGAGCGCACCGACAGGGTTTGGGAGAACACGCAGTCAAACAGCCTGACCGAGCCGTTTTCCGATTCCAAATCCGCCTGTGCCGCCTTGACCGACTGAAGGCGTACCGAGCCGTTTTCGCTTTTCGTGCGCAGCCTATCACAGGCCACTTCCTCCAGCTTGAGCGAGCCATTGTCGACTTCTATCTCCACCGCCGTCAGCGCGGAAAAGCCGGAAATTCTGACCGGCCCGTTGTCGCCGTCGATCTGGAGATCGCCCGAAAACCCATCCGGCAGGCGCACCACAAGCCGGCTGTGCATCACGTCGGCGATGTCGCTGAACGCACCGAGCCGGAAGGCCCGCGCCCAGTCCCGCTTTGGGGTGGAGGCTACCGACAGCACACCGTCCTTTTGCGAAAACGCAAACCGTTCGCCGTCGGACTGGTAATATTCAAATACAATTTCATCCCCGTCTGTGGGGAGGATATCAACCCCGCTGTCTTGCAAGGTGAACCGCAGCGCCTCGATCCCGTCCGCGTCTGTGCGGTAGCGCGCAGGCTCATACGTCTGCGCGGAGGCGACGCGCGAAAACTGAAAACCCGACGCCGCGTACGCCGCGCCGCTCAGCACCAGCCCCGCGATCAAAAGTGCCAGCCCCGCCTTTGTTGCATTACGCATTGTGATTTCCCCCTTTCCGGAATAAACCGAAGCAATATAGTGTAAACCGCACGGTAAGCCGCCAAAGCTTGCGCGTTCCGATCAGCAGCAGAATACCGCCGCCTGTCAGCGCCAGCGAGGCGCCGAGCTGGAACAGTCCCACATAGGGGGCGGTAACCAGCAGGTAGACCGATGTCAGCACATAGACCCCGCCGCCCAATATAAGCCCTGCCGCCGAGGCAAACAGCGAAACCAGCACCGCGTAAACCGAGACAAAAAGCGAGAAAATAACCGGTGAGCACAGGATCAAAAGCACGATTGCCGTGACACGAAGGGCGCTTGCCGGCTCCCTCCCATCCGGCGTCAGCACCGGCCGGGCCGTACCCGCCGGGTTATCCGCCGCGTTCGTTGCATCCGGCCGCACCCCGTCCGCCGTCTCCGGCCCGGCCGTTTCCTGCTTTTCCTCTTCCGCCACGCCGCGCGCGATCTCCTCAGGCGGCGCAAAACCTGCGATGACCTCCTGCTCGCTTTTGCCGCTTTCCACCCCGTCGTCGATCAGCTCGCCGTAATAGCTTAAAATCTCGTCCCTCTCAGCCATACCGTCCAAGCACCGTGTCAAACGGGAGATAAATTCCTGTCTGTCCATCCCTTACTCGCCTCCCCTGATAAAATCATAGACCTCTTTTAATTGTTTCCAGCTTTCCAAAAATTCCGCGATCTTCATCTCGCCCAGCGGCGTAATCTGATAATATTTGCGCAGCCGTCCGTTGTGCTCTTTGGTGAAGGTCGAGAGCGCCCCGCCCGCCTCCAGTCTGCGCAGGATAGGGTAGAGGGTGGATTCTGAAACCTCGATGCACGCCGACACGTCTCCCACGATCTTGTAGCCATAGGAGGGCTCCTTTTTTATGATTGCCAGGACACAGGCCTCCAGGATACCCTTTTTATATTGCGCGTCCATCTTAATACCCCCTTTCACATAATATTATACAATACATAGTATTATGTGTCAAGCAGTATCCGTAAATTTATTTTCAATGGCTGAAAATAAGAAAAGTCCCGCGCAAGGATGATGCGCGGGACTTTCTTGCTAGGTTAACCGATTTTTTCGATCAGCAGGGAGCATTGGTTGATCGCCTGGTTATCCACGCCTGTGCCGGCGAGGTTGTCGGCGGTTGCCGACATATTTCGAAGCGATATGGTTGCCCCTGCCGGGACGTTGGCAATAAACGAGCCGCTTAGCGGAATACGCTCCGTACCGGTCAACCCCTCTAGTCGTTCTCCAAAAACGGATAGTGGATTTTCCATTCCATTGATTGCTACGGCATAAGCTGCATTGATTGCCTGAGATGGAAAGCCCTCGATAATCGACGGACGTAGGGTTAGTGTATAATCAAACCGGTAGATGCCCGCTGTATTGACGGTGACCGTCGTGCCGCCCGGTGTAAAGGTAAAGTCCCCGGACTGGTAAGCGAGTCGGAAACTCACGTTGGCATCCGGCTCCACTGTCTGCGCGCCGCCGTTGGTGACGGCGTTGAAGTAGGCGGGCGTAACGCCCGGACCGGCAGGCCCGGCTGCGCCGGTATCACCTTTTGGGCCCTGTGGCCCCACCGGGCCTACAGGCCCGGCTGCACCAGTATCGCCTTTTGGGCCCTGTGGCCCCACCGGGCCTACAGGCCCGGCTGCGCCGGTATCGCCTTTTGGCCCCCGTGGCCCCATCGGGCCTACAGGCCCAGGCTCGCCCTGCGGTCCCTGGGGACCGGTTCGGCAATTGCATTTACATGGTGTATTACAACCATTCAGACAACGTCCATGTGGAATCATGATACTCATAAATGATTTCCCCTTCCACTGACAGTATATGAACCAATGGTATGGGGACGTGTTACGATTTGTCAGGAATCTATTTTCTCAAAACTTCCGCCTTGCAGGCAGATATAAAGGTCGGGTCGCTGTTGTTATTCCCAACCAGCACCACCATGCCGAATTCGTTTCTCAGCACGGTTCCCTGGCCGACCGTCTGTCCGCCTGCCTTGATGTCAACACCGGTTGTCCCTACTGGCAGATATGCGCGGACGGCGTTCTGGCAATTCGCATCGCACCCTGTGGGGGCGGGAACCGGTGCGGGCAGGTAGGTGATCGTGTTATTATAGGTTTCACTGGTCACCCTGATAGCTGCGATCCGGCAGATGGATACTGCCTCCTGCGGTACGCCCTGGGCATTGACAAGCTGGAACAGGCCCGCGTTTGGATTTGTGTTTGGTGCAGGCAGCAGTGAACCAGGCCGCCCGCTGACATTGTTGCCGCTTTCCATCGCGACCACAACCGTGTCGTTTGGATATAGGGTAATGATCTGCTGAAGAATGTTCTTCATCTGCTGGACACAGAAACATGCCATAGCATTGCCATCTGCGCCGGCGGGTCCCGCTGGTCCTTGCGGACCCTGTGGCCCGGTCGCACCGGTCGGCCCCTGCGGGCCCATCGGTCCGGTCGCACCCGTTGCGCCAGTGTCGCCCTTAAGTCCCTGCGGGCCTTGCGGGCCCTGTGGTCCGGTTGCACCGGTTTCACCAGTCGGTCCCTGTGGACCCATCGGGCCAGTCGCACCCGTTGCGCCGGTGTCGCCTGTAAGTCCCTGCGGTCCTATAGGTCCTTGCGGACCCTGTGGCCCAGTTGCGCCGGTTTCACCAGTCGGTCCCTGTGGACCCATTGGGCCAATCGGTCCAGTTGCACCAGTTTCACCAGCAGGTCCCTGCGGTCCCATTGGACCAATTGGTCCAGTTGCACCGGTTTCACCAGTCGGTCCCTGCGGTCCCGTCGGACCCATCGGTCCGGTTGCGCCGGTTTCGCCAGCAGCTCCCTGCGGCCCTTGCGGACCCTGCGGTCCAGTTGCGCCGGTTTCACCAGCGGGCCCCTGTGGACCCATCGGACCTACGGCACCCGTTGCACCGGTATCGCCTTTTGGCCCCTGCGGCCCCGTCGCACCCGTCGCACCGGTATCCCCTTTTGGACCTTGCGGTCCGGTTGCGCCGGTATCGCCAGTCGGCCCCTGCGGTCCCATTGGACCAATTGGCCCGGTTGCGCCGGTTTCACCAGTCGGTCCCTGTGGTCCCGTCGGTCCCATCGGCCCGGTTGCGCCGGTTTCACCAATCGGCCCCTGTGGACCCATCGGGCCCGTCGCGCCCGTCGCACCGGTATCGCCTTTTGGACCTTGCGGTCCGGTTGCACCAGTATCACCAGCAGGTCCCTGCGGTCCCCTTGGACCAATCGGTCCGGTTGCGCCGGTTTCACCAATCGGTCCCCGTGGTCCCATTGGCCCAATCGGCCCAGTTGCACCGGTTGCACCCTTCGGTCCCGGACATCCTCGCGGACCCGGGCATCCCTGTGGCCCCATTGGGCCTACAGGTCCTGGCACACCTTGCGGCCCCTGGGGGCCGGGCCGGCAATTGCATTTGCATGGTGTATGACAGCAATTCTGACAACATCCCAGTGAATTCATGTTATTCATAGTAAATTCCCCTTCCGTTGACAGTATATGAGCCAATCAGACAAGGGGTGTGCAATTATCCACTTTTGCCGTCTTATTTTGTAAAAATATCTGTTTTGCAGGGAAATAGGAAGGCCCGGTTGCAATTTCCGGCTGGCTGTCCAGCCGTGTTGCCGCCGCGCTGGTTGTCCCACTGACCGAATAATTATTGTCGGTAAAATAAATGTTGACTTTTTGTCGGTAATCAATCATAATAAAGATACTGGCAAAAAAGGGGGTGGACATGCCACAAAAGAAACGGGGGCGGCCGGTTGCGGAGGATCCCAAGAAATTCCGTTTGGATATTCGCGTAACGAAAGGCGAATTGCAAATTCTCGATGACTATTGCCAACGCAAAGGCGTTAAGCGCCCGCAGGGATTGCGTGACGGCATTCAAGCCCTCAAAAAAATGTAAAGGAAGCGGCGCTACACTGGCAAAAGTACTACGCCGCTTCCCCCCCACGGATACCAAAAAAGTATACCGCATAAATATTTTATCATGTGCGGCCCGTTCTTTCAAGGTATTTCGTGAAAATAGGTACGAAAGGATGGTAAAGATGGAAAGTATTTTAGAAGAATTGTATTACGGCAATATTCGCCCGGACACAAAAGTTTGCGAGCAAGATTCCCCGTTCGTTCAGGCCGCACGTTTGAAACGCAAAAATTTAGATAAGCTGACGGCAGTATTGGATGATTCCGCAAAGGAATTGTTTGAAAAATATTGCGACGCATAAGAGGAAATGGAAGAGATCACCCGTTATGGCACATTTACGTATGCTCTGAAATTCGGTATTTTGCTCATGATTGAAATTTTTATGGGCAAAGAAGAAATTACAGGGGAGAGAGGTGCTTCGGGCTTATGAAAACAATCCTGCCCGCTTGATACGGTTGGACGGGTCAGCGTTTGAGAACAAAAAACATTTACAGGAAAGGGCCGCCAAACGGCGGCCCTTCGAGCGTGTCGGAAAGCCCGTTGCTGCAAGGTTCCAAAGGCTTTCCGCGCTGCCAAACCAGAAACGGTGCGTTTTTATTCGTCAGGGTGATGCAAAATTGGCCATTCTCCTTGCGGCAATGCATTGCCAAACAGGGTGTCGGCAACCACCTGCATACTGTCCGGCCCGGCCGAGAAGGTGAGAACCACCGTGGGGCAGGCCGGGGGAATCGTCATCTCATAGGGGGTATTGGTGACCAGTACGATCCGCTTATCCGGCAGGGAAAGCAGGTAATCGATGGTGTCCCGGTTGAGCGCGGTCCCGCGGTTATAGAAATTGGTTACCACGATGGTATCATACAGGGGCGCTTTTTGGCGGATGCGCTCCTTATCCGCTTCGTCGTGGGTATATTTGACCTCCAGGTAATCAGCGTTACGGTTCATGCGGGCGATGTCGTAGTACAGCTGTCCCGGATGCCAGTAGCGGTCGTTGGGGATATACAAAGGAAGCTGTTCGATCACAAGGAGCTTTTCCTCCCTCTCCAGAGGGAGAAGGTTCTGGCGGTCGCGCGCGATGAGTGTGGACTTAAGCGCGGCACATTTTGCGACACTGCGCAACTCGGGTGAGTGAATAACCTCCTCCGGCGTTTTGGAGTGTACCACCGGGTCGTTGAACAAGCCATATTCGTACTTGGTCTGCAACACACGGTAAACCTTTTCGTCCAGCTCCGCTTCCGGAATTCGTCCCTCTTCTACAAAGCGCAGAATCGCGCCAAAGGTCTCATCCACCAAGCTGGTCTCCGCTTTCATCAAAACCAGATCCGCGCCCGCCTCCAACGCCATGGCACAGGCGTTTGCCACGCCGTAGCGCAGCGCCAGCGCACCCATTGTCATGCTGTCGGTAGTGATAACCCCTTCAAATCCAATGGTATCACGAAGCAGTCCGGTTACGATTTTTTTTGAAACAGTCGCGACCTCATCCGGATCGAACGCGGGAAAGATCGAGTGTGCGATCATGATACTGGGCAGGACCTTCGCCAGCCTGCGGTAAGGGAGCAGCTCACGGTTGAGCATGGTATCCTTGTCGGCGTCGATAACCGGCAGTTTAAAGTGCGCATCATCAGCCGAATCGCCGCGCCCCGGGAAGTGTTTTCCAGTGGCGATCACGCCTCCCTCCCGGAATCCGCGTAAGGCCTCTGCGGCGTATGCCGCGACTTCTTCCGGGTCATCCGAATAAGCGCGTATGCCTATTTCAGGATTTTTGGGGTTCGTGTTTACATCCAGCACGGGCGAGTGGATCCAGTTAATGCCGATGGCGCGCGCCTGTATAGCGGCCGCCTTTGCAACCTCATAAGCCATATGCGGGTCGCCGCTTGCACGGATGCCCATGGGAAACGGAAAGATATTCATCCCGCCATAGTTGAAGTCGGAGTTATTCTCCTGGTCGAAGCAGAAATGCAGCGGCAGGCCGAGCCGCCGTCCACGGGCGGTATCCTGCAATTCCTGCAATGTCTCCCGATACTGCGAGGGGGAACAATAGGGCATGAGCACCTCGTCGCGGAATCCGAAATCACCCTTGGCGTGTACGATCACCTTTCCTGTGTGCGGGTCGACGTAGTTACCAAATGTGCGTGAGTTGGCCGACAGCCGCAGTCCGCCGCAATGGTACTTGTTAATGTAGTCATAGATATGCGGCAGTGCGATGGTGCCGGTAAAGCCGAGAGACAGCAGCGCACCCACCTTTTCCTCCAGCGCCATTTTCGCAATCAGTTTTTTGATATAGCTATTGTTCTTATCCATATTCTCCTCCTGTAAAGGTTTTCCAAATAGCCCAAAAGTACACCGCGCCGGCCAGAAAATAGAATCTGGCCGGCGCGGCTGATTTTCCTAATCGCAGATTTTGTCAAGGCAGAAATGCCGTTCAATGATTGGTTCACGGGCAATCCAGCGGCCGTTTGTGAAATCGGGGAAGGCCACCGGCAGGCCACCCATGGCGACCGACTGCTCCGACAGAGCCGTGACCGCCATCCACGATGCCATATCGTATACGTCGATCGGCGGCGTCTGCCCCTGCTTCACGCTGTCAAAAAAGGCGGAGAAGACCAGCCAGTCCATTCCGTCGTGGCCGCCCTTGACCCCTTCGGCCAGATACTGCTTCCAGATCGGGTGCTCATACTGTTCGCGGAATTCCTCGACGTTGCCCCACATCCCCTTGAGGTTAAATTCAAACTTGTCGTGCATCCCGTCGATGAAGATGGAGCGCGTGTCCTCGTTGTACAGCCCCTTGGTACCGCGCACCGTGAAGCCGCGGCTGTAGGCGCGGGGCAGGGTGGTGTCCAGCGTGAGCACGATGGTCTCTCCATGCGCGCAGCGGATAGTGGTGGTCACGATATCGCCCTGGGCAAATGGGTAATCCGCCAGCTCCGCGTGGTTGTGGTTCGCGGCGTATTCGTTCATCCCACGCGCCTTGGAGGCGATAGAGGAAAGCGAAACCATTCGGTTGCCGCGGTTGATGTCCAACACCTTGGCGATCGGCCCCAGCTCGTGGGTGGGATAGTTTTCGCCGTTGCGGTGCATGTAGTTGTCAAGGCGGTAGTGGCGGTTTTCACGTCCTTCGGCGATTTCCTTGCGCAGGTCGTGGCAGTAACCGCCGGCGCAATGCACAATCTCGCCCAAAACACCCTGCTTGACCATGTTGAGCACCATCAGCTCATCGCGTCCATAGCAGCAGTTTTCCAGCATCATGCAGGGCACGCCGGTCTCTTCGTGGGTTCTGACCAGCTCCCAGCATTCCTCCAGCGAATACGCGCCGCCCACCTCCGAGGCACAGGGCTTGCCCGCGCGCATCGCGTCGACAGCGATGCGGCTGTGTGCCGCCCAGGAGGCGGAAATGATAACCGCGTCGATGCCGTCCATGGCGAGGATTTCGTGGTAGTCCCCCGTCATGGTTACCTCTTTACCGTATTTTTCCTTGCAGGCTGCCGCCGCGTCCTCCTGCCTGTCCTGATACACGTCGCATACGGCGGTCACCTCGATATCCTGCATCTCCAGCATCACGGCTTTGAGCAGGCCCATACCGCGGCCGCCGAGCCCGATCACGCCGATCCGTAATTTTTCCTGCATACAAAACACCCTTTCTCGTTTGTTCTTTTCCTATCATACGGCTTTTGGCAGGGGATGTCAAGAACAAATCTGATTTAGGTGTCAAAAAATTCATCCGTCTTGCCGAGCAGCTCGGAAACGCCGATGTGCAGCGCCTTACAGAAGCCGGCAAGCTCATAGTCTGTTACAATTCTCTGGTTGCGTTCGATCTTGCTGATGGTAATTTGGTCAATGTTGATGTTGCGCACCTGCATCCGGGCTGCCAGCTGTGTCTGTGTAACGTTTTTTTGCCGCCGGATTGACCGCAGCCGTTTGTGGATGATATTTTTGTTCCCGTTAAAGTCAATCTTTCTCATAAAATCGTTCCCTTTCCCCATTAGTCTAATGAAACATATTTTATTTGACTTTAACATAACCAATTGGGATATTTATAATACATTGTATTATAATATTCTTATGAAGCATGTGAAGGAAAAGATGGTGAGAAAGCCGCATCCAAAGAGGCGCTTTGCGGGGATGCAAAGCGCTTCTTCCTAGTGGTTCAGCCGGCACGGCGGGGCCTTTCATCCAACTTGGCGTAAAGCTGGACGGCCTTGGCGTGCAGCTTGCACAGCCAGGTATACTCATAGTTGATCTCCATCGAAATCTTGGTAAACGACCAGTCCCGGATGTAGTGCAGGTAAAGGATGTTCTGATATGGCTGTTCGAGCGCGTCGATCTTCTGTTCGACGGCGATCCTGCGCGCCTCGGTGTGCAAAAAGAGCTCATTTTGCTGGCGTTCCAGCTCAAGCAGCCGGGCGATGCGCTCCTCTGCGGCGTGCGGGTCGTGGCTGTGCTGAACGGCCTCGTGCCGAAAGGTGCGCATCACCAATTCCGAACGGCTGCGCAGGGCGAGGATGTCTTCCTGCTTGCGGGCGATCCGAAGCAGGTTGTGGCGGTAGCTCTTCAGCTCCGCCTTGGCTTGTGGGATTGTCATTGGTACACCTTCCTTTTAGTTCTTCTCGCGCCTTTGGCGGGCGCGTTCGTAGCAGATGGGGTTGTAGTAGCGGAATTCGCTGATGTAGCGGTCATATGCGCCGCTGTCGCGCATGGACTGGAGCATACGCGGCACACAGAGGGGGTTGAGGGAATACAGCCGCGCGAGCTTATGGATGCTCAATCCCTCGAAATCCCCGATGCAGAGCTGCATGCAGACCGTGTCCGTCACCGACAGGCGGTAGGTTTTGCGTGCCTTGGGCTTGCGGCGTGCGCTGTCATACAGGGTATCCCGTCCCGCCAGCACCCGTTCGGTGAGGTAGGGGCTGATATGGTAACGGCGGGCGATCTCACAGGCGGCCTTACCGTATTTGTGGTGCATTCTGCGCATTCCCTCCCTCGTGTCGGGGGCGAGCTTGCGCAGCAGACGGGCGGCGCGCCCGTTGATTTCCCGCGCGCTGTGGTGCAGGACGCGGGAAAGCTCGGCGGCGTTCCCCTTGGCGTAGTGTTCTAAAATGTAGCGGTCGTCCGCCTCGCTGAAGGGGCGTTCCTCCCGCCGGCTTGCCAGCCCCAGTCGCTGGACCTTGTTTTCAATCGAGCTTACCGTGCGCCCCAGCGCGGCGGCCATCTCTTCTGTATTGAAGCCGTTAAAATTTTTCTGCAGGTATTCGATCTCGTCCGGCCGGTAATGCAAAAAACCACCCCATTTTTGAAAATAATACGTGCATATTGCAGCGGTTTGTGATATACTAATAAATAGCTTTGGTTTTCATGAGAGAAAGCAAAGTGGCTTACTAAAATGAAATGTGTGTCATATACTATAAGTAGTATCAATTTTTGAAAACCATCTACAAACTAATGTCAGGAGACCAATATGTTATTTAATGATAATGATTTCGAACAGTTTTACGAATGTGTAAAAGACCTGCTGGCCTCGCCGCAGGTGTGTGCGATGGAGGAAATTCCCCAGCATAAGGCGGGGATCAGTTGTCTGGACCATTCGGTTTTTGTGGCATATGTAAGCTTCCGTATCTGCCGGCTGTTCGGCTGGAACTACGCGGCCGCCGCGCGCGGCGGACTGTTGCACGACCTGTTCCTGTACGACTGGCGGCAAAAGGGCAGCCATGAAGGGCGGCACGCCTTTACCCATCCCAAAGCGGCGCTGCGAAACGCGACTGCGGCCTTCCGCCTCAACGAGATCGAGAAGGACAGCATTGAAAAGCACATGTGGCCGGTGACCTGGCATAGGCCCAGGTATAAGGAATCGTTCGCCGTCAATCTGGCTGACACGCTCTGCGCGGCGGCGGAGGTGCTGTACATTTACCGATTTATGAAGGTCGGGCGCCGTTTGGCGTGGCAATAACGGTGTGACAGCTTGATAGCATCCAATAACGCAATACCCGACAGGCTGGTTTTCCAGCCTGTTTGTCATTTGCGTTCGTTTGGGGTTGTTAAGGGGGCGTTTGCCCCCTTAAATGAAAACCATGGGCAAGGACGGACATGCGCCGGCATTGCCCATTCTTTGCGGATTTGCGAGTGTGAGCCACGCAGTGGCTTGCGCGAGGTGCGAACGAACAAATCCGAAATTTTGTCGGAAAACGGAGTTTTTCGACAGCCTGCAACAGGCTGGTTTTCCAGCCTGTTTTTTCATCCCCAGTGTATTCAGCAGCTCCGGTTTTGGTTCCTGCCGTTATCCACTGGATATTTGTTGGTTATCCACCGCGCATCCGCCGTTCCAGGATGGCTTGCTCCAGTTCCTCCACGCTTTTGGCGTTTTTTATCCTTTCTTTTTCTTTTATTTCCTTTCCTTTACTTTCCTTTGGGGATAATTCTGAGGAAATAAATCTGTTTTCCGAGGAAGAATCCATATATTTCCCGGGAAATACAATATACGCCCTGGTTTCCTCCGGCGGCAGGAGCCAGTAGGCCTCGTCCACCGCGACAGGGTTTTTGGCTCCGCGGGTCTTGACCGCTTCCTGGTAGCGTTTTTGAATACTGACCGAGGTGAGAATTTCATCCTCCTGAAACCGTTTTTTGTCAAACAGCCCCCGTTCCAGCAGGAATTGCAGCATGGCCCGCAGCTGACCGGCGTCGAGGTTCAGGTCGTCCGAGATGGTGTAGCGGCAGTCTGAATCGAAACGCAGGTAATATCCCTTGTCGCGGTAAATCTCGCAGAGCAAAAAGAGGTAGAGGCAGATGCCCGTTGCGCCGAACCGCGCCTTTAAAATACGGATTTTGTGGTCTACAAAAAAATCCGCGTCAAATGGAAAATAGTCCAGCCCTGTTTTTGGTGTTCTCGACATCCGTTTTGCCTCCCGTTGTTTGGTCTCCGGCGTAGGAGGGGCACCGCCTGCAACGCCTGATTTTTGCGGATTCGCACAAAAAGTACCGCCCGCAATCCAGGCAATAGACGGCATAAGCAAACGCGCCGGCGCAGCGCGGGCAGCCGTAGCCTTCCTCCCATCGTGCGGGGCGGGGGAACACACAGCCGCAGTCATAGCATAAATACATGGGCACCCTCCCTCAGGAGGGAATAAAAAAATCCCCCTCCGCCGGTGAGTATACCAGTGATTGGGGGATTTGGAAAATTTATTTTTTTAAATTTCCGAAAAAAGGGTGGCCACTATCGAAAGTGGGGGTATGTTTCAAAATGATTTACCTGCGAATCTGTTCTCTATATTTTTTAGGTGATAGTCCGCATTGTTCCCGAAACAATTTTCCAAAATAGCTGGGGCTGTTAAAACCGCAGGCGTACGAAATATCAGAAAGTGTCCTGTCTGTGTTTGCCAGCAGCATAGTAGCCATAGACAAGCGGTATTCTGTCAGATATTCAGCCGGGGTTTTCCCTAAAATCGCCTGGAAACAGCGAAAGCAACCTGTCCGGCTGATAGCTGCCGCCCTTGCTATGGCATCAACACCAATATGCTCACTGAAATGTGCATGGATAAAGGATACCATTTCTTTCAATCGTTGTTCCCCCGTCTTATTTACCGCGGGAGCCGGCGTTGCTTTGCATTTTTCTAAAACACGGATGGTAAGAAGTCTCCAGATTCTACAGACTATCTCGATGCAGTGCAGCTCATAACCGGGTTCTTGCCCGGTAATGGCACAGATTTCTTCCATAGAGGATAACAAAAGCCGGTCATTTTGGTCTGCGGCGTTCAAAATCAGATGTGTAATCCCCGACTCTATAATGGAAAGGATCGTTTGGCGGTGGATATTCTCAAAAGGCTTTATATCAAAAAAAGCAATCGGGAACACAAAGCCCGCTACAACGGTATCGGGTTCCAGTCCCTTGGCGTTGTGAAGGCAGCCGGTATTGATAAAAATTCCATCTCCCTGCTGTAGCTTGTGGACGGTTGATTTTTCCTGGCCGTCGTAAATCCTGTATTCTGCCGTTCCCTTTAATACGACCCCACATTCAAATTCATCATGCCAGTGGCAGCTCCACTCTTTGCGAAAGTAATCGTCAAAGTTGTCCACGCAAATGGACAGCGGAATGGCATGACTGCCATATGAAATATGCTCCCGCAGGTTTTCGCTGACCCGTAAAGTTTTTAACTTCATAGTCTGCCTCCCGTTGTATTTGGTACAATTTTGATATTAATTTGTACTATTTTTTCTTTTCAAATGAAATCCTGGTGCTATAATTATAAATTGTACGCACAATACTGTCAACAGGAGATGTTTTTGATGAAGAGGGTGACAAATATGACGGAGGGCAGCGCGGCAAAATTGATTTTGTCTTTTGCCTTTCCATTGATTTTGACAAATGTGGGGCAGCAGTTGTATATGATTGTCGATGCTTCTGTTGTGGGGCGTGGTGTCGGGGTAAAGGCATTGGCGGCCGTCGGCTCAACAGACTGGAGCTATTGGATGATTCTCTGGACGATAACCGGACTGACACAGGGATTTTCAACTTTTGTATCCCGCTATTTTGGCGAGCAAAATTATCGTAAGATGAACCGGGCGATTGCCATGTCAACGCTTTTGTGTATCGTGGTTGGCGCTTTCCTTACGATAGTCGGACTTCTCTCGGCAAGGCCGTTGTTGCTTCTTTTGAAAACGCCGGCGGACATTCTCGACGGTGCGGCGGTCTATTTGCTAACCATGATTGCCGGTACGCTGATTGTCATGGCCTATAATATGGCGGCCTCCATATTGCGGGCGTTTGGGGATGGCAGGTCTCCACTTCTTGCCATGTTGATAGCGGCTTTCTTAAATGTGGGTCTGGACTTGCTGTTTGTGCTGGCCTTTCATTGGGGAATTTTTGGAGCCGCAATTGCTTCCGTTACCGCGCAGCTGGTGTCCTTTCTTTATTGTCTTGGACAAATTAAAAAGATTGAATATGTGCAAATCAGAAAAGAAGATTGGAAACCCGAAAGCGGAATGCTAAGGGAACTGCTGGTATTCGGCCTGCCGATTGCCTTTCAGTATATTGTCATTGCGGTAAGTGGTATGGTATTGCAATCCACCATCAATAAACAGGGCAGTATTTTTGTGGCGGGGTATACCGCCTGCAACAAACTGTATGGATTGTTGGAAAGCACCGCTATTTCGCTGGGATTTGCGTTTTCTACCTTTTTCGCTCAAAACTATGGTGCCGGGAATAAAAAGCGGGTGCGGGACGGGGTGAAAACGGGCTTAAAGATATCCACTGCCATGGCGGCTTGCGTGACCGGGCTTATGATATTTATCGGGAAATATCTGTTGCAGATGTTTATTAACACCGGGGAAAATGAGGGGCCAAAAGCGCTGCAGATTGCCTGGTACTATCTGATTGTGATGTCGGTTTGTCTGATCATCCTGTACCTGATCCATGTTTACCGGAACGCGCTGCAGGCCATGGGTAATTCCTTTTGGTCGATGATCTCCGGTTTTGCTGAATGTGGTGTCCGGATAGTTATGGCAAAGGTTATTGTATTCTGGCTAGGGAATGAAATACTATTCTACATAGAACCGGCGGCATGGCTGGGGGCATTGTTGTTTATTATGCTTCCATACTATTCCTTCCAAAAAAAGCTGTTATCATAAGGGGCGTCCGAAATACGGCCGATTCATTTGCGCGCCTCTCCTCTGTTTCCTGACCGGCATATGGATAGAAGCATAACCCAGGATGAATAAAACAAAACCGGCGTGGCACAAACCACGCCGGTTTTTTAATATTTCCTTATAAGACCTCCATCTGAAAGCATGGCCGGCCCTCTTATTGTGCCTTTTTCCATTCGTCGTACTGCCTTTGCAACTCGGCGATTACCTTTTCCTCGCCTGCGGTCTTACGTTTTTCCATATAAGCAGGGATAGAGACCTCCGGATCCTCTAGGCCGTTGGTGACCACGCCGTCATATTCCGCCTTAACAGCGTTGATCTGGGACAGCTCGCTCTGCACCGGAACCGGGTCAAAGTCAAAGCCGATGTTCGGGTCAACCGCCGCTTCCTTGTTCATGCGGTCAGTTTCCTCCCATACGTCGTCCTCATAGCTGGGCAGGATGTAGGCCAAAAACTGGTTGCCGATCAGGTATTCCGCGACATAATACGGGGTGATGCCCTCGCCCTCGCGGATGATGCGGTTTTCGTTGTTGGGGTCTTTCACATAGTTCTTGCCCTCGATGCCATAGGCCATAAGGTTAAAGAGATATTTGTCCGTGTTCATCAGGTTGACCAGCTTCAGCGCGCGCACCGGGTTCTTGGAGGTGGAGCTGACGCAGGTCAGGGTGCTCTGGATTCCGCCGCGGTTGAGCAACGGTTCGTTGGTTTCGATGTTGATCACGTCGTAGTTGTTCTGGATTTTAAACTTTCCGCTCACGCCCGGCAGCTGGCGGGAATAGCGGCTGTATATCTTCTGCGCTTTGATCAGGGAGGTCTCGTCGGTCATGGTTGCCACGTCCGCCGGGAAATAACCCTTTTGATAGAACTCGCGCATTTTTTTGTAGTTTGGCATGTCCTGGGGCATTTTGTTAAAGAACTTGCCGTCGTCGCCCAGGGTATACCCTTCGATTTCAACCGTCTTGCGGTTGTCAAAGATGTTGGGGTTCCCGCTTCTTAAGGGGATGACATCGGTCTCGTTGGTCTTGATGGCCTCATAGGCCTTTGCAACGTCATCCCAGCTTTTGGCGTTTTCAATCGTTTCGGTCATGCCGTATTTCTCGGTCATGGCCTTATTGAACCACAGCCCATCCTGGGAGTAGAGCACCTGATTGTCCGGTACGCCATAGATCTTTCCGCCGATGCGGGTAGCGTCCCAAACCGAGTCAGGATAAAAAGCCTTCAGCTCCGGCACCTTGTCGAGCAGCTCGTCCAGATCAAAGAACGCGCCCTTTGCGGCATTGTCGCGGTAGTTGTAACCGGTCGCCATCCACATCAGGTCATATTCCTCGTTGGCCGCCATAATCATCTGAGTCTTTTGCTTGTAATCACCGGGTTGGATAAATACCAAATCCAGCTTAGCATTGATTTTTTCCTTTAAGTACTCGTTTACCTTTGCCAGCACCTCGTCACTGCCGGTGGGGGTCTGGGCCATGATGTACCATTTGAGGGTGACCTCTTTGCTCATGTCATCCTCCATGTTTGCCTCCGGCGCGCCGGATGGGTTGCAGGCACACAGTACCAGTGACAGGCAGCAGACCAGTGCCAGCAGCTTTGCGATTCGTTTCATTTTACTTTCATCCTCCTTTTATTTATACTAATACATCGTATGATGTATTGTATCAATAATAAATAAAACGTGCTATCGAAAATATACGCAAAATTTTAGTGTGATTATGGTTTCTCCATCATATTAGCAGAAGAGAGCGATAAAGTCAATATTAAATTTGTATTAAATTACGAAAACCCAGCTTGAAAATGGAGGAGAGGGGTGGTATACTTTCTGATAGCGGACAACCCGTCCGTGAGATCTATTATTATGGAGAGGAGTGACGAATTGAGAAAAAAGATTCTGTCGTTTGCCATCGTTTTGACGATGGCGCTGTCAACCTTGACAGCCGTTGCGTTTGCCGATAGTGGGGAGCGGTACGCGACGCGCAAAGAGGTAGTGGAACTGATTTTAAGCGGGGCCGATACATACAATCCCGGTATCAAGCAGTCCGACATCATGAAGGGGGATGGGGACGGCAACCTGCGGGAGAATGACCCTGTCCTGCGTGTGGAAGCGATGGCGATGGTCAGCCGGGCGTTCCCGGACCTGCCTGAGCCGAAGGGCAACCAGCTCAACATCGGGTCTTTCGGGGTAACCTTTACCGACCTGCCCGCGTGGGCGGAGAAAGACCTTTCCAACCTGACCCGTGCGGGTATCATTGCGGGGTATCCGGATGGACGGCTGGGCGTGGACGATAATATCACGCTGGAGCATATGCAGCTGATTATCCGCCGTCTGTGGGCGTATACGGGCGAGAACCTCAAGGACGATTTTTACGCGAGCGTAAACAAGGACTGGATGGATACCGCGGCGATCCCTTCTGACAAGACCTCGGTCGGGACGTTGGATTCCATCAATCAGGATACCGACGAGCGTCTGGACGCGATCGTCAAGGAATTGGCGGCCGAGGGGAAGGGCGCGAAGGAGGAGAGCAGGGAATATAAGCTCCATGCCTTCTACCAGACCGCTTTGGACGCAGAGGGCCGCAAAGAGACCGGCTTAAAGCCGATTCAGCAGCTCCTCGACCTGTATAATGAGGTAGACGATCTGGAATCCTTTGTAAGTGCCGATACCCTGGTAAATGCCAATATTGGCGAGTATGGTATTTTTGGCTTCTATGTAAGCCCGGATTTAAAGGATAACTCGGTTTATGCGCTGTATGCGGGGGGCGTGTCCTCGATTTTAAGCAAGGCGCAGTTTAAGGCCGATGACGAGACCGCGAAGAAGGCATATCTCGACTACGTATCCGCGGTGCTTGAGATTGCGGGTGACAAGCCGGCGTTTGCACGTGAGGAGGCGGAACAGCTGTATGAGCTGGAACGGCAGATTATGCTGGCCTCGCTCGATGCGCAGGAGTATTCCGATGTAGATAAGATTTACAATCCCATGCGGGTGTCCGAGCTTGCAAAGATGTTCCCGGATGTGGATGTGCAGGGGATTCTCAAGAGCTACCGGTTCGGCAAGGCCGATACGGTGATTGTGGACGACGTGGGTAAGTTTGAAAAGATGGCGGAGCTTTTGACCGATGAAAACGCGGCCGTCTGGCGCGCCTACGGCAAGTTCCATCTGGTCAATGCAATCGCTTCGCTGCTGACCGATGAAATATTCGAGCCTGCCGCGGCGTTCAACCGTGCGATGTTCGGCGTCGGCAACATTCCGACCACCGAGGAACGGGCGCTTGCGCTGACCCAGAGCTATATGTATAAGTATGTCGAAGACCGATATGTAGAGAAATATTGTACCGAAGAACAGAAGAAGGACGTTACCCAGATGGTGGAGGACATCATCGCGGCGTACCGTGAGAAATTGAAAAACATCGATTGGCTGAGCGATTCCACCAGGAACGCGGCGATCAAAAAGCTGGATGCGATGGAGCTGAAGATTGCTTATCCTGACAAAAAGTACGATATGTTTGAGGGTATTCCGATCGACGGCACGGAGAAGGGCGGCACGCTGTTTGACAACGTCCTGCTGATTCGGCTGATCTATGCGTACTCCGACTCCTACGTTCTGGGGGAGGAGACGAGCAACGAGAGCTGGTCGATGCCGGCGTTCACCGTCAATGCGTCGTACGGCATCACCCGTAACGAGATTACGATCCCGGCGGGGATTCTGCAGGCCCCGATTTATGATGTAAACGCCAAAGAGGAAGCGAACCTCGGCGCGATCGGCAATATCATTGCACATGAAATCAGCCACGCGTTTGATAATACGGGGGCGCGGTTCGATGAGAAGGGCAATGCTAAAAACTGGTGGACGGATGAGGATTATGAGAAGTTCACCGAGAAGTGCAAGGCAGTGGAAGTGTTTTATGACGGGGCGGAGGCATCCAACCATGCGTCCTGCGACGGGGCGCTGACCTTGGGCGAGAACGTGGCCGATTTAGGTGCCATGTCCTGCACGCTGGACATTATGAAGACGCTGAAGGATGCCGATTATAAGGCGTATTTTGAAAACTACGCCGAGACCTGGAAGAGCGCGACCAATAAAGAGACCATGGCCTATCTGGCGCACGCGGACTCGCACGCACCGGATAAGCTGCGCGTCAACCGCGTGGTGGTGAACTTCCAGGAGTTTTACGATACCTACGAGATAGAGCCCGGGGACGGGATGTATGTGGCGCCGGAGGACCGGGTAAAGGTCTGGTAAGGCGGATAAAAAGGAGATGGAAGATCAGAACGGACAGCAGTGCCCCGCGGCTTTTTGCCGCGGGGCACTGCTGCTTTCCTTTTTTCTTTATTTGCTGTCTTTGTTTGTTCTTCTTAATTTTATGGTTTCTATCGTTTGAAAAACCATAAAAACGATGTTCCCCACAAAACCGATCCCCGAAATACTCGAGCATAAACCGATTATAAAATCGTTATGTAACAAGCCGAAAAACGCATACATGG
Organism: uncultured Clostridia bacterium; assembly: GCA_902478725.1. Taxonomy (GTDB): domain Bacteria; phylum Bacillota; class Clostridia; order HGM11514; family HGM11514; genus CABSMD01. The sequence continues at coordinate 123 of CABSMD010000004.1, read as the reverse complement.
GGCCGACGTCCCCGCCGTCGGGGAGAAAAATGTAACCGCAAAGATAAGTAACAAACGATAAAAGGGTAAATACTTTCAGCATGCGTGATTTTTCGATCTGTGTCACCGCGAAAAGATGGATGG